>NZ_JCANUT010000069.1:0-18329 GCF_059569095.1 Propionivibrio pelophilus DSM 12018
CTATAACGGGGACATCGGGTTTATCGCGGCCATCGACCGGGAGGGAGAAGAGCTTGGCGTGGACTTCGACGGCCGGGGGGTTTCGTACCCGTTCGGCGAACTTGACGAACTGGTGCTTTGTTACGCCACGACAATCCACAAATCCCAAGGATCGGAATACCCTGTCGTGGTCATTCCGATCTCAATGCAGCACTACATGATGCTCAAGCGCAATCTGATTTATACGGGGATCACCCGTGGCAAGCGGCTTGTCGTGCTGGTTGGGCAGAAAAGGGCTCTTGCTATGGCCGTCAAGGGAAAACAGGTGGAGAGGCGATGGTCAAAGTTACAGGAAAGGCTACGCTAACCTGGCCAAATGACGGATGGTGGCCCACGTTACATCATGTTCGCACATAGGCGGTGACAAGCACGGGGAGTCCGTGTCCGGCTCTGCGGCAGTCCTTGGTCAGAACGAAGCGCCATGCCTCCGAAGCCACGCGCAGGTGCCTGCCGACGGCGCCGTATTTAGATGCTTTTTGTTGGGAGATAGCGTCCGGCAATGCGACTTCCGCGACATGGCTTCCGCCGAGCATCTGACAGAGATGCCGCCACGCGGCACTGAAGCTCGTGTAGTTCGCGCGTTCCATCATGCGCTCGATGATGTGGAAGGAAAGCTCAACGTTGCCAATACCCGTGATCTGAATGACTTCGGGAATCGGCTCGTCGACCACCAATCGTTCGCGGCGATTCGCGGCGCGTTCCGGACGGATCCAATCATTATCCTTGGAAACGGCGATTTTTGCGTCGGCGTAACGTGCCAGCAGGAAGCGACCGTGGACAAACAAATGCTTCTTGTTCGAGGTGTTCTGGGCCACTTTTCGGATGGCGCCGAAGGTGACGTTGATGTCCATCCCGTTACCCGCACGGTCGCTGCCGCAGACTTCCTTGTGGCTGAGCAGAAAATGCATAGCGGACAACTCCGCGATGACCGCTGTGTCCTGGGTTTCCTTAGCGGAAATTGATACGTCGATCACTCCCTGTTTGCGTCCGGTCGTCCAGTACGTCTCGAACAGGTTAGGGAGGGCGGTGGCCTTTGTGTGCAGAGTGAGTCGTGTCGTCATAGTGCTACCCATACTACAGACGAGGCAGCTTTCGGCCAGGGGGGTTTTGTTCAGCCGTCCGTAGAAAATACGTCCATGGTGTCAAATTGACCCGTTGCGTGACGATCACCATCCACGTGATTTGGTTGCGCAGCAACGCAAATACCCCCTTGTGGCGTTGCGGTGTTGTGATAAAAACGGTGGTGTCTTAAGAGAAAAATAACTCATGTCACGATTTGTTAACGAGAGGCTGGAAAAAGAGCTTCACAAGACAAAGGAGCGGATTGCACGCGGTCCGATCACCGTTGGTCACCTGACCGCCTTTGAAGGCGCGAAGGTGTCCGAGAGGTGCCGCGTCAATGAGACTTTCTTCACGTGGCTGCGGTGCGTGTGTCGCAAGTCACCAAAGGCACCTGACTTGCGTAATTTCAATCGCACTTCCGAGTAGACCGGGGCTTGTTTTTAGGATTTGGCGTCTGATCGGCTAGAGAGAACACACCCTGTGCGGGGTGTGCGACCCGCTATTGAGGTGCGTGAGCTGATCGACAGCAGCAGGGCCAGCGGCAACGCGGCAGGTTGACGGAACGCACACAAGGGCCTGGGTTACTTGCAAGCGAGGATCGTATGAAAGACAGGAAAATCAAGAAGCTAAAACGACTTCGGGGCGTCCCGAGATTCGAAGCGCTAAAAGCCCTGTTCCGTAAAGCAGGACTGATCGATGATCGGGGTCGCCCAACGGAAAAAGGCCGTCAGGCGCTCGAAACGACGTAGCCCCCTCTTTCTCAGCGCGCGGCGGGTACGTGATTCAGGGGAGCTGATTCTTCCAAGACGCCAAGGTACGCTATTTCGCATGAATAGTTATCCGGGCCGGATCAATAGTCCCGGGCAAGGACGTCGTCCGCGGCGCCCAGGACGGCCACAATCGCCTGGTCGAGGTCGCGCGACGTGACCGGTGCGGAGCCTGCCGTGAGATCGGACCGGCCGATGGCGAGGTTGACGGCCATCTGGAGGATCTCCTTCACGTTGGCGAGAGGCTGGCCCGCCAGTTTTCTGGCGGCCGATTTCAGCGAGAAGTCCCGGGCCAGCCTCGCCTTCGAGTCGGTCGTCCACTGCCTCAGGAAACGGGTGACGGTCGCTTCATCGGGCAAGCCGAACGCGATTTTTTCGGTGAACCGTCCCCCTCGCAAAGCGGCCGGGTCCATCGCGTCAGGATGGTTGGTTGCGGCGATATAAAGGACATCCGGTGCCCGGCCATTGGCGCCGTCGATCGCGGCGAGCAGCTTGTTGGTAATGCTCGCGGAGGCACCACTGTATCGCCGGTCACGTAAAACATCGTCGGCTTCGTCGATGAAGACGATGCACGGGCGCAAATCGCCCGCCTCCGCCACCAAGGCATCGATGCGCGCAGGATACGTCATCAGATCCAGTCCACTCACCGAAAGGAAGGCCCAGTGGGCGGTTTTGGCGAGCGCCCGCGCGGTCACGGTTTTCCCCGTTCCCGGCGGTCCGAAGAACAACAATCCGCGCGGGACCGAGCCGCCCATCGCCTCCACTTCCACGATCCGGTCCATCCGCTGCGCCAGCGACCTCAGCCGGGACGCCATCGCCTCGCTGAGCACCAGTTGCGCGAGAGTCGGTGTGTCCTCGGGGAGCGATCCTTGCCGACCCTGGACGGTTCGCAGGGCGCGCTTGAGAATATCGAATGTGATTGTCTTCCCCCGGGCCGTGCGGGACGCTTCCTCCATCACCGCCGCAATCCGCGCCACCGAAAACCCCTCCCAGCGCCGCACAGCCGTCTCCACCGTGTCGGGGCTGATCGGGGAAACGCATTTTCGTTGAATCAGGTGGCGGCGCGCCTCGGCATCCGGCGCGGGAATTTCGATCTTGAAATCGAAACGCCCTTCACGCACCGCGGCTGCATCCAGCCGGTCGATGAAATTCGTCGCCGCGACGACGACCACCCCGGTTGCGCGGATGTTGACCAACTCGGTCAGCATCGCGTTGGCGGTTTTTGCCGATTCTTCATAGCTGCTCCGTGTATTGCGCTCCATCAACAGGCTGTCGACCTCGTCAATCAACAGCACACACGGGGCCTGCCGGGCGGCATCGCGGAAGACCTGGGTGACATGCTCCGTCGTGTTGTTGATGTAGCTGGAGGCCAGGTCGCCATAGGAGATGCTCAGGAACGGCAGCTGAAGTTCGCCCGCCAAGGCCTCGGCCAGGAATGTTTTGCCGTTGCCCGGCTTGCCGCTCAACAACACGCCATTGCGCGGCGCTTGACCCTGCGTCCGCCGCTGAACGATCGCCCTGCCCGCCTCGACGAGGCGTGTTTTGGTGTCGCACATCCCCACCACATCGGCGAAGGAAAACCGCGGCCGAACGGCGCGATAGCGAAGCGCGTCGTCGCCGGCAGGCAGAGCCGCAGCTCGCGGCGCGTCCTGCACGCAGGCTTTTGCCAACGCCGGGCGCGGTGCACGCGGCCGGAGGAATGAACACAACAGGAGAACGGACGTCGCCGCGCCAAGTACCCCCAGTTCCCTGAAAAACGCTGCTTGTCCATGGACCCGCCAGTACATCAGCACCACCTGCGCCATGCAGGCCCCATGCCACGTCCAGCGCAGGTCCCGGTTGACGTGTAGCGTGTTCCGACAGAAAGTTACCGAGAGCTCGTTGGCCGCTGTCAGGAGGACCAGCCAGGACAAAGCCCACCACCACATCAGATAACTCTCGGCAAACCTGTTGAAGTCGTAAGCGGTGGGAGCAGCGGAGCCAAGAAGCGATGTCCCGAGCAAGACCGGTGCCGCGACCTGGCAGAGAATCGCCGTGAGGTCGAGGAACGCGAGCAGCGTGCCTGCCATTTTCCGTGCGAGTTCAGTCATGACGCACCTCCACGAACCGTGCGTGCCAGTCGGGAGCGAACCGCCCCGCTTTCTCGTGCCACTGGTGATCGAGGCTCGCCATCACCTTGTCCCGAACATCCAGGAGGTGGGTGCGCTTGTCTGCGACGATCGCGATCTTCACCGTGGCATGCCGGCTTTCCGGCCGAAAAGCCCGGGTGGCCGCGATCCGCTTGCAGCCGGGGATGGACTGGCATACGGCGGCGAGATCGTCGGCCGTTAGCACCCGGTCGGGGTCGGCGTATTTCTGGAGGTTGAGTGAGAACACCGTCGCGGCCACGGCGCCGCAGGTGACCCAGGTCAGAAAGGTGGCAATTCGTATCAGTTGAGGGGGCATGTGTTTTCTCCGATGACCGTCAGGCTACCGCGGGCGGTGTCGGCGACAAGGGGGGGTGCGTGCTGTGATGGCGGGCCATGCGCAGCGGGCTCGCCGTGGCAAGGTGTCGACCGCGGCCTACGGTGGTCCCCTCCATCAATCACGTACGTCTTGTGAATCCATCGATCGGGCGGATACGGAGTGAGTCGCCGCCAGAAGGCGCTGCCTGCGCTGTCGTCTTGATGGTACAAACGTCGGCCACGGGTTGTTCGAACAGCAGGCTATTCCCATCACGTGTCAATGTGACGGAGCCAGGCAATAAACGCAGCGAGGGCTGTAAGCCGTCGAAATCTCACTCAGTTGTCTCCGTAACCGCGCTTTGCCCTTGCGGTGGCGATGCGCTGATCGGATTCGTTCTTTAACCGCTCCGCTTCGTCGGGCGGAAAACCGAGATCGAGGAAGATGTTGCCACCGACGGGGGTGTTATGCGAAATGCACGTAGACACTTTGTCTAAAAGGGATTCGCTGTCAGGGGGTTCCTTGCCTCCTTGCGGGATCGCTTCGGCCAACACGTTCTCAAGGGTGTAGGGGCACGTCTCGGGCGGTTCCTGAGCATCGTGTTCACCGATCGACGGTGAATGCTTGAGTGCCGTTCTGGCTTCGCGCCAGACGGCCTCAAGACGGGCCGTAACGTGTTCTCTAAGCGATGGATAGGCCTGCAGTGCCTCACGAAATCGTGCCTGGAATGCTTCCATTCGCGGTACCACGCCCGCGTCGGTCGTCCGAAGATCAAGGAGCCACCGATCCACGAGCAGTCGGCGCAGCAGTGCTTCGATCTCCTGACGCTTTGTCGCGACCAGCTCCTCAAAGAAAGTGGCCAGAATGTCTCTTTGCGCTTCGTTAAGCGCTCCACTCCGCAATAAGTACGCCTGATGGGCCATCCAGGCGCAGGTGTCGACACCGACGGACGGCCCGTTGTCACGTAGCCATTCACGGTACCGCGCGATTGCCGCCAGAAAGTGTTCCGATCGCGGTGGAGGCGATTCCATCAGCTCAAGCAGTCGGCGTGATTCTCGTTCGTTCAGAACCAGCGTTGTCTCGTCCTTTTCGGTGTTCCGGGGAAGGACGCTGGACAAATCGAGGATCGTCATGCCGGCAAGTTGGCCGTCGGCATCGTAACCGACGCTGACATTCCCGTCGTAGGAGATGTCTTTGGCGGCTGGCGCGTCGGAGAACCGGACGCAGAGTACATCCTCGGTGCTGTCGTAAGTGATTTCCATAAGTGTTCCTTCAGGCGTTGTTTCTGTTCAAGGGTCTAGTGTCTGGCCGGTCCGGATTGGGTTACTTCGCATCGCGCACGGCGATGAGGTGCTCGGCGCGAATGTCTACCTTTCCGATCGTGACCCATCGGAAAGTCAGTGCTGCCTCCACCTCCAATTCACAGATGCCGTGCTCAATCGGTGAGGGGGTCAAGCCGAGCCGTCGCGCCCCCGCGCAACCGGGCGCATCGAGAACCAGGAGACGTGGTTTCCGGGGCGGCACATCCACCCGGATGACCACAATCGCAACCAAGCATGCCGTCAACATCAGAATCAGGCCCATCAGGACACGTCGTGTATCGCGATCCATCAATTCTCCTTGGAATAGTCGCGTAGCCGCTCAAAGAAACTCGTTTTCCCAGTTCGTTCGCGCCTCAGGGCAAGGTAATCACCGAAGGTTCGAATCCTTCGGCAGACGGCATCGGCGTCCGCCATGGATCCGGTGCGCCGGCGCAGACGATCGATCCGCCAGGTCCGTTCATCCGGCAGCCGCGTCCAGACAAGATGGGCGTTTTCGATTTGTACGAGCAGAACGTCTCCAGTTCGCCAACCCGCGTATTTGAGGAAGCGGGGAGGCAGTCGGAGAAGCCGTCCGGGTTTCAGGCGGACCGTGGTCCGGGTGGGAGGGCAGCGATGGGGCTTCATGGGCGTCCGCTCCGCTTTTTCGCCCACGACGCCAGTTCTGGGCAACCAGCCATCACACCGAGCGTACCGGGGGTGAAACACCCCCTCCATCCCTCCTGGAACGCGGCTTTGAACGTGGCGAGGAGCCCCTTTGTTTCGGGAAGGTATTTCGGATTGAGCCGCCGCCATTCGGTTCGGCAGCGTTGAATGAAAGAGGGTCGGTTCATGATATGGGCTCGGGGGCTATTGGGAGGTCTGTCGGTAGGAGCGGTGGAAATGTTTCAAACGGATCCGCCGTAATAGATTCGGCGAAATGAAATAGGAATGCGGATGGCAGGAAGTAGCCTGTTCTGGCCGCTTGCGCCGTTCAATCAGCATACGGCGGGTTTTCACGGCGACTGCGTTAAAAGGGGACGACACAGCGGGGTTTCGTTTTGTTCAGCGGATGGCTCCCGTTCAGTAACCCCACGCCACAAAGCACCCTCAGTATCGGGGAACATTGCTCCCCGGTCTGCTTCTGAAGGAGCTCACGACGTTGATCAGTGGCGAGCGTTACTCCGTCGGCGTAGGCGATACGCATCTGGAGTGCTTCGTCACCGTACAGTCCCAGAATGAGTAGGAGGCCAAGTGTTCGCTTTGTCACTAAAGGGATCGATCCGAAACAATGCGTTGTTCTGTCCCAGCGAAATGTGCCAAATTCCGGAGAGGAAAACAGTCGTTCGCTTCCGCAGTCGTCGATGTCAACGTGGAAGCCGGCCTTGGCCATTCGGCAGACGTGCTTGTGGAAAGCCGATTCGAGCACGTCGGGGGATTCGTGCGATGACCAGTAGATTTTGGTGTGTTCGTTTTTCATAGCCCCTGTTTTACAGGAAAGCTTTTCGGCTTCAAGGGGGTATTTTTCGCGAATTCGTCGTTAAGTTCCGCGAGTAAAAAACGCCGAACTGGTTGGCAGCGAATGCCCGCGGGCGGGCCGACCGCATCAAGCAATTGGTGTTTCTCGGCCTAATACGCGAGCAGGAAGTGCTGCAGGGGACGGATGCGGCACCGTAACGCGCCAAGTCAACGTCTGCGATCCGCAAAACCTCCGCGACAACGCATGCCGTTTAGTCGTGGCGAATTTTGCCGATTTTCTGGTGGAGCTTCGTAACCAACAGCTCGAGACTGTCGCGATCCTCTTCCATCACCTTGCGATATCGACTGGCAATTTTTTCCGGATCAACCGCGTGCCCTCCTGCCAAAACTCGCTCGGCGACACGGCGGATGTTGATTGACGGATCTTCGGTGGTCACGAAATAGAGCACGACGCGATAGCCCTGCTCCTTCGCTTCCGCGATGAAACGGACCCATCTGTCACGATCCGACATGACTGTTTCAGCAACGAAGGAAATCCGCTGCGACACCAGCGCCCAGCGCATATCTTCGGCTGCGTACGCAGCTTCCCATTGCGTGTCACGGCTTGGGCGTGCTTCACCCTTGCGCCTGGCAAAGGTCTCAGCAATCTGGTCGGCATTCACCAGAACCCCAAGACTGCTAATCTGGGCGAGTCCGGTAACGATCGTCGATTTGCCTGAGCCATTCGGCCCGGCAACCAAGGTTAGAACAGAAGGACTTTTACGCGCCGACGACATTTGACGCTCCCTCTTCGCGTTGCTTCTGCGAAAGAGGAAGAGCGCTAGGCCCGTATTCGACAAGCCGCCCATCCTTCCAACCTGCTACAACTCGTCCGGCGCTTACGGCGTTTCGAGCTGCGTCTTGTCCCGCGAGCTTTCCAGCACGCAAGACCGCGTCCAGTGGAAGGTTCGAAACTTGCTTTTTCATACTTTTAACACTAAGCGCCCCTAAAGAACGTGTCAACATAAGGTGCTCCTTGAGAAGTTCGCGGAGCATCCTTGGCGGGATGGCCCGCAAGGGATTGAAATGCTGGTTTAGGCGGAATGCCCGGTGAGTCCAGCTACCGTTTCACGCTTGCGCGTAGAAAATCCTCTCCTGAATATGGTTGCTCGGGGCAGGACTCTCGTTCGAGATCGAAGCAGAACAACACGACGAGTTGCCCCGTCGTGTTGTAACCGAATCACTCATGCGGCAAGCAAGAGTTGCTCCGGTCGTTTCTGCTCGATGGCCTGAAAGTGCGGCGAGATGCCGTTGGCTTCCAAAACCTCGTCGATGACATTCACGATGCTTGCTGCTGCCCGTGTGTTGTCTTCTTCGTCTCTGCAAAACAATCCGGAGAACGGACTGCTGCCCCAATGGTGCGGGTTGGCTTTGGCAAAAGCCCTTGCGTAGTTCCGCATCCAGTTTTTCGGACTTGTCGTACGCCTGCCAGAAGTTCTTGGTGACCTCATCATCTTGCTTCGGAATCCATTGGCGATGTTTCCCTACCAGTCGATTCAGTCGGTCGACGAGATTTTTTTCCTTGCTGGGAAAGAAATGAATCGTGCCTACCCCTGGGTAGAACCTGACATCAAAATACGAGCCACTCAGCCGCGCCTCTCGCTTCAACTCCTGCAGGTTGCGATCAAGCACGCTCTCGAGACTGACTTCCGGTTCCGCTTTGCCGTCGAGCATTGCAAAAACACGGTCGATATCCCGAATCATCTGCATCGCATCCCAGTCGAGCGAGGTGGAATACGACCGAATCCGCGGAATGATGAATCGCGAGGTCTTGATCTTCTTCACTCATCGTCAGCTTTGGGCGGGCATCGATATAAGCGATGGAAATAATGAGGCGTTCATGACCCGCTTCCTAGCTCATCCCCCCGCTTCATGCCGCATACGCGACTTGACTCGACATCTGCCCAGTTCCGATCGCTGCAGCCGAGATAGGCAGAGAAGGAAATGGTGTGTTTCACCTCTACCACGTCCGCGTCGACCGTCACCTCGTTAATTTCAATCTCGTCGGGGGTGGCGCCATCGCTTCTCGCAATGACATCAAGATCGAGAGCGTCCTTGAAGTCGCCATTGCTGATTTCGTAAAAATACGGCGTCAGGTCGGTTCCGCCCGGTGGGATCGGGATGCGGATCTCGTGGCTTACACTGCTGGAGTCTGCCATCTTTGTGATTTGCTTTCCGGAACTTGGTCTTCTCGGGCGGTCGAAATATGACCCATTGTAATACCGTGGTTTGAGGCATAACTCGCTCGCATGCATGGACTGCTCTTCAAATCGGCCGAACTTCTTTTGCATATCAGATTTTTTGGAGTCGTATAATCCGCCCCTCTACTTACCTTTTCTGAAAGGGTTTTATGGCGACTTACCAGAGTGTCCAGCGACAGATCGCTGAGCTTCAAAAGAAAGCCGAAGTCCTGCGGAAGGCCGAAGCAGCCAAGGTCATCGCGGGGATCAAGGCGCAAATAGAGAAGTACGCTCTCACTCCTTCGGATTTGTTTGAGACTGTCGCCGCCAGCGGCTCTCCCACGGCGGTTCCCGCAGAAGCGTCGAAGGCCGCGCCAGCCAAGAAACCCGCCGCCAAGAAATCCGAGAAGCTCACGCCCAAATACATGGATCCTGTCAGCAAAAAGACATGGAACGGTTGGGGCAAGCCGCCGGAGTGGATCAAAAAGGGCAAGCGTGACGACTTTCTGATTGGCAAGGAAAAACCGGCAGTTGCGCCGAAGGCGGTCAAGGCGGTAGAAAAGAAAGCCGCCGATCAGAAGGCAGCAAAAGTCGTGGCAGCACCGTCCAAAAAGCCAGTCGCCTCGACGACACCCGCTGCGGCGCCGACGTCGGCAAACAAGCCGGTAGCCAAGAAGGCGGTCGCCGCGCCGAAGGCCAAACCCACTCCTGCCCCCAAAGCCGCTGTCACGGCCAAAACCAAGCCGGCGGCCAAGAAAGTTGCCGTGGCGAAACCCAAGGCGGCGCCCGTCAAGAAAGCGCCTGCTGCCAAGCGACCTGCTGCTCCCCCGGCGAGTCCTGCTCCAGAGGTCAAAAGCGAGAGTGTGGAAATTCCGGTCACGACGCCGGTCGCCGTTGAGGTCGCCCCGATTGCCGAGACGGGGGCAACTGCTGAATAACGGTTCGGCGCAAAAGCGCGGAAGCACAGAAGAGGAAGCCCATCCATGTGATGGGCCTCTTGTTTGTGCGCCTAGCCACAAGCCACGTTATGGCTCCGCGTTTTCACAAGGAGCAAACATGCAACGCATGACCTGTTGCGCCTCTGCCAGAAAAGTATATACTGAGTATATACGGTGTCAGGAGAGCATCATGAGCAACTTACTTCTCAAATTCAAATCCAAGGATTCGCCATTCGGGGTGACGCGAGAAACCCTGAAGGCGCTGGCCGACGAAATGGACGTAAGCGAAACGATGGTGGTGCATCTGGCCATCTCGCGTTTCGCAAAGGAAATCCTTCCCTCTTACGAGATGGATGATGGGCCGCTGACAACGGCAGACATCAATCGTACTTGTAAGGCCGCGCAGCCCATGCTGCCAAAGGGGAAGGTGCTTAACAAACGAACCCTTCTGTAAAGGGGGGCTCATGTGGGAATTGCCTGACCCAGGGGATATTGTCTGGTGCTGGTTCCCCCAAAGGCCGCGAGATGCTCCTGGTCCTAAACCGCGTCCGGCCCTCGTCCTAGCCATCACTGAGTATGAGGATGGAACAACGGTAACTGTTGCGTACGGAACTTCGCAAAACGTTAGCAAACTATTTGCGGGCGAATTTGCGATACGCAAAGGGGAGCACAAAACCGCCTATGAAATAGCGGGGCTGTCTTATGACACGAAGTTCGACTTGCGCAACAAGGTCGAATTGCCGTGGAATGACAGTTTTTTTGCGGTGCCACCAAATCCTGCTCATGGGCAAACTCCGAAACTCGGTAGTTTGCACGTAGGCATGATGCGAGCGCTTGAGGCGGCAGCAAAAGCCATTCACTAGATGTGAAAAAGCCGCTCAGCGGCGCATCCCTCGGAATGTAAACTGCAGGAACTCAAGCCCACTTCCTCTTCGGTGTGTTCTGGAGTGCCGGCAAAGCCTTCGCCATGGCCAGAGCCTGGCCCAGCGGCATGCCGCCAAGATCAGCCGTGACGTTGACGTACCTGCGCCGGTCATAGCGATCAATCTGGCTGGGGCCACTTTCCACCGCCAGGCTTGCAACGCTCGACAAAGGAATCAGACCATTACGACCGTGAACCCGTAGGTTGGACACCGTCTCCATGTCCTGCCGAGATGAGTCCGGTATACGCACCTGGATGGTAAGCGCCCGGCAAACCCATCTTGATGGGAATGTCAGGCGGGTTGGTTCTGCCAGCGATGCGGAAGAAGTTCGACGATTTTGCTGAACAGCTGGGTTGGCAGACGCGCGAGGACATCCTTCAGATAGACGAAGGGATCATGGTCGTTGAGTTTCGCCGACTGGATCAGGCTCATGATCGTGGCGGCGCGCTGGCCGGCACGCAGGCTGCCGGCAAAAAGCCAGTTCTTCCGCCCGGTCGCAATCGGGCGAATGCGGTTCTCGATCCAGTTGTTGTCGATCGGCACCTGCCCATCGTCAAGATAATGGATGAGCGCGGCCCAGAGCCGCAGGCTGTAGTCGATGGCTTTGGCTGTTGCCGAACCGTTGGGCACCTGTTGCCGTCGCCTTTTTAGCCAGATTTCGAATTCATCGAGAACCGGTTTGGCCTGCTCCTGGCGTAATCGTCGCCGATCATCATGCGCGAGTGTGACCAGCTCGCGCTCAACGGCATAGAGCTTCTGGAAATACGCGAGCGCCTCGCCGGCGATCTCACTCTGATGGCTGGTGTGCAGATCAAAGAATTTCCGCCGCGCATGGGCCATGCAGCCGGCTTCGGTGACGCCCTCGGCAATCAGCGCCTTGTAGCCCGAGTAATCGTCGCAGACGAGCGTACCCCGCCAATCGCCGAGAAAGGCCTGGGCGTGTTTGCCGGCCCGACTTTCGGCGAAGTCATAGACAACCGCCTTCATCGGCTCGAAGGCGCCGATACTGTACGACCATAAATACGCCCGATGCGTCTTGCCGGCGCCAGGATCGAGCATCGCCACCGGTGTTTCATCCGCATGCAGAACTGGATGCGCGAGCATCACGTCTTTCAGGGCATCGACCAGCGGTTGCAGGACCACGCCCATCTGGCCGACCCACTGAGCCAGTGTCGACTGGGGAATCGCCAAACCGGCCCGGCCGAAGATACTTTCCTGGCGATACAGCGGCAGGTGGTCCAGGGATTTGGCAATGAGCACCTGGGCGAGCAGCCCGGTGGTCGGAATCCCCTTGTCGATCACATGCGCCGGAACCGGCGCCTGCACCAGCATCGCGCATTTCGCACAGACCCACTTGCCCCGAATGTGCCATTCCACCGTAAAAGTCCCTGGGGTGTAGTCGAGCTTCTCGGCCACATCCTCGCCAATACGTTTCATCTGACAGCCACAGGCACAGGTCGTCGTTTCCGGTTCGTGCTGAATCTCGGTGCGCGGCAGTTCCGCCGGTAACGGCTGGCGCTTGGCTTGGCCTTTCTCCTTGGCGGGGGAAGAAGGCGACAATTGTTCGAGTTCCTTACCGATCGCGGCCAGATCGGCGGCGGTCGTCTCTTCGAACAGCTGCGCCTGCTCGGTCGATAGGTGTTCCGCCTTCACGCCGTAGCGCCGACGTTTGTAGTACGCCAACTCATAGGTGAGCTTATCGATCCTGGCCTGACTCTCGACCAGCAGGCAACGCAGTTCGTCAGCGTTGAGTCGGTCGAGATCGGCGGGAAGCGGCATGCCTTGAATCATGCCCGACTGTGGCACAGTCCGCTACGGTGGACTTCCACAATGGCATAAGTTCAAAGAATTCGGATCACGCCGCCATCACCCAAGTGCTCCCAAGGCAACCCCAGAATCAGCGCATCGAATTGCGGCCGACTCAGTTCCATGCTCCCCATCCCGATCCGCCAGTGGAAACGTCCCTGATTCAGACGACGGTGGGCCAGCCAGATGCCGTGTCCGTCATGGATCAGGACTTTCATCCGGGTGCCGCGTCGATTGGTGAACAGGTAACCATGGTGCGGCTGCGCCGCACCAAACACCTGAACTACCCGCGCCAGAATCGTTTCCGTGCCAGCGCGCATGTCGAGCGGTTCGACTGACAGCCATAAGGCCTCGACCCGGATCATCGCAGCCAGTCACCGAGCCAGGTGGCACAGGCCCCCGCCGCGCCCGTCGGCCAGTCGATCTTGACCGCAGCATTCCCTCGACGAATTTCGATTCGGATCGCCGGCGACTCCGGCGTTGCCGGCGCAAGCGGGACAGGAATGAAAGTCGGGGCCATTTCGACCGCAGGCGAACTCGCCTTGCGCTGCGTTGGCGCTGCAATACCGCGCTCACGCATCCAGCGACGGACCTGATTGGCATTGACGCCGTTGACCATCGCGATTCCAGCAACCGAAGCCCCCGGTTCGCAACAGGCCGCAATGACCGCCTGCTTGAACTCTTCCGGGTGATGTCGCCGGCGCCGTGTCAGCTTCTCTATCTCCATCGATCGTGTCCACCATGTTTTTAGCGGACACCATCTTCACGGTCTAAAACCTCAATTCATAGATGACTTCGCCGGGGGCTTACCCTGGATGTTCACCTGCCGGTTATCGAAATTGAGTTTGGCCATCTGAGTGTCGAAGTCGCCGTTCGTGGCAATGCGAACTGTTTCACCGATTGCGGATGTGGCGACGCCTTGTTCCGCTGCCAATTGTGCGTCGGGGCGCACGACGATTTCGGGCCGCTCCAAGCTAGCAGTGGAGGTGATATTGGCCAAGCCTGGCACGTCGCGTACCTGAGACTGCAAATGGAGGCGTTGCGCGAGGTGGGGCTAGCTCTGCACCCGACCGCCACGTCCTGTCGCGTTCTGTTCCTGTTCTTCCACACCCTTCTCCTCTAGTTCCACTGCTTCCACTTCCTATCCTGCTTCCCTGCTGCTGCTGTGGGTTTCTTCTCTCAACCGGGTCTGCTCCCGATTTCAACGGCTCTCCCAGCCACATTGGCGACGCTAGTTCGTAAGTATCGTGCGGACCTGCTAGACCTTCGGTTTCCCTCCGATCTCAACACCTCCCTGGGAGGTTCTGCCGACTCGGCTCTCGGTTGTGAGAGGCGATCGCCAGAGGTCATGCCGGTTCCGATCCGGCAACGGGGTAATTCGTTTTAACCAAGCTCTCAATGGCCATCCCCGCTGCGACCACGGGGCAAAGAGCGAACTGTTCCGTCCGACCAACAGCTACTAGGCTGTTGCGAGGGCGCGGCGTCCCAAGATCAGCACACTCATGTGCCGCAAGGAACCATCGTTCTGCTTGGTTTATTGGATTGCTGTATGCAGATGCGGTGCAGGTTGCCCTACACGCGTTCCCCCTTCGTCACACCAAAACGGCTCTACAGCTACGAATGGCTTCTCAGGGGTCGGCGAGCGCCGATAAATCAAAGGTTGGCCAACGTGGCGGCCACTTATCTCATCCCTCTACGCGAGGGGTCCTTCCTATTCCTTGCCAGAAACTGTATCTGGCCCCGCAGTTGCGGTGTTCTCAATGCTAGACCTGTTGCGGACTCCAGCTCATCCCGTGGGGGTCACGACCCTTTTGCAACGCAAATCCTATTCCGGTACAGATTCTCGTGTCAAGCGGGTTTATGACGCGGATTTTCCATTCCCTACAGATTCATTATCCGATTCTTAAGGCCATCCCTCATCAAATGGGCGTTTCGGGTGTCCTCTCTATCCGTCCGTTTTCCGCTAACTGCTAGTTTTCGGATATTTTTCCCCTCTCCCGTCAGGTCTTTTATTCAAACCCCGTCCTCCATTTCTTGCCGGACCGCGTTGCTTTCATCACAAAGTCGTGGCCTATAAAGGGGTGGGGAGAACGGTCGGCGGCGCCATTAGAAACCGCACTGGCAAAACATCCGGGAAACTTCCCCGATATATCGGGAGTGGCGCGTGTTCCCCCCCCAATTCATACCGTTTTTGTTCATGGTGAGGAATCGCGCCGTTCGGTATCTTTGGTCTCCGTTTCTCAACCACTGATTGGATTAACCAAATGAGCCCAGTTGTACGCGCGATCGACGTTGGCTATGGCAATACAAAATATTCTTCGCTTATCACAGGGGGCGATATCCAGTGCGGCATGTTCCCTTCCCTCGCCCCGCAAGCGAGTTCAGGCCCGGATCTGGCCTCGGGCCTCATGCAGCGCCGCAATACCGTCGTGGTCGAGGTCGATGGCGTTAATTATGAAGTCGGGAAGGATGCTCGCCTGGCGCAGGATTCAACACATGGCCGGGTTCTCGATCCCGATTACTCCATGAGCAACGCGCACATGGCGCTGATTCGTGGCGCCCTGTATTACATGGGCCAGCCGACGATCGATCTCCTGGTCCTCGGGCTACCGGTCAATACGTTCGAGAAGTACCACAAGGAACTCGCGGCTCGCGTTCTTGGTACACACAAGATCCCATCTCGCGCACATGACGGGTCTTCCGGGACGACCGAAGTCACCATTTCCAACTGTCGTGTGATTCCTCAGCCTATCGGCGCATTCTTCGACTACTCAACTCACGCCGGCACCTACGAGCGCATGCGCTCGCAGATGAATCTGCTGATCGACATCGGCTACTACACGCTCGACTGGCTGGTAGCTGATGGTGTGAAGATGATCAACGCTCGTTCTGGTGCCCACAACGGCGGGATGTCCGCGGTACTCCGAGCGATGGCCGATGCTATCGGCAGCGAACTGGGCGAACAGATCAGTGACCTCTCGCTTCTGGAAGAGGCAATTCGTACCGGGTCCAATCCGTATTTCTACGGCAAGGAGTTCGATATTTCCGAGCACAAGAAGATCGGCAAAGCGAAAGCCGAGCAGTTCGTTTCCGTGCTGGTGAACAAAGTGGGATCGAGCATCGACATCTCGAACATCATCCTCGCCGGTGGCGGCGCGGAGTTCTTCAAAGATGTTCTGGACGACAAGTTTCCCAAGCACAGGATCATCACGGCGCACGATCCGGTCTTCGCCAATGTGCGGGGCTTCCAACGCGCTGGCCAGCAATTCGCCACGCAAGTGAAGCGAGGCTGAGACAGGTATGCGGCAGAAGCAGAAAAAGGAAGGCGGCGAGACTAAGGCCGCATCTCGATCGAATCCGGTTGAGGCCATCGACCTCACCCTTCGCATTCGGAATGATGGCGGTCCGCTGTTTTCTTTTCTAGCCGCCATTGAGGATGCTCATGCCCGTGGAGATCGTATTCGGCAGCTTTTGTATCTTGGTCTCTTGAGGGAAAGGGAGATTACCGGGGCGCGCGACAGCGTGGAGTATTCAAGGGGTGTGGCAGTGTCTGTTCCCGCGAATACACCCATCGCAAAGTCTCCTTCTGGCGCCGAGAAAAATCGTCATGCAACAACAAGCAATGAACCAGCATTCGAGGCCGACGATCTTGCGGCGATTTTTCAGTGATTTGGGGGCTTGTTTTGGGGAACGTTCCTGATAAAAGCGAATGTGTAGTCACTTTTCAGGAGAAAGAAATGAAGGTTCGTACCTCGCGTTGTTACATGGTGGATTTCGCGGCTTCCGATTCCCGCAGCGTCAAAGCGCACCTCGAAGGCCGCTCGCCGCGGGCGGCCTGCTATGCGATGTTTTCGGCGCTCGCGCCCTACCTCGGGCGCGGCGATTCCGCGTCGGCAGATTTTGTGGTGGTAAGTCGCTTTTTCTTCCGCCGTCGCAATCAGATCGCCCACGCCGTCCAGGCGGCAAAATTCATCACCACCGCAGTACTTGGCCTGGTCGCGGGCTGCGGACTCTTTTTCTACCTCAAGCTCTGATATGTCGCCTCGCGCATCTCTTGCCTATTTCCGCCAGGAATCAATCGCATAACTCGAATCGGAACGGCTGGTGGATTTTGAATGAGAGCTACTGGCCGAGCTTGAGAGAGAATTGCAGGAAGGTATTGGCCGGAATACGCACGATACGGAGGAAGATGGCTCGACCAGAGATGAGAGTAAGGGGGAAAACACAAAAATGACAGGTAAGCTTCGCGGATGCGATCTCGTCAGTCTGCGCGTCCGAGACGTTACACATGGAAATCAGATCCTCCCGCGGGCCATGGTAATCCAGAGAAAGACGCAGCGGCCGGTACAGTTTGAATTGACAGAGCCAACAAGGGCAGCGGTGTCGGCCTGGCTCGAAAAATCTCATCTGCGAGGTGATCAGTTCCTATTCCCGAGCAGAGTGGCCAAGTCGCCCCACGTCTCGACACGCCAATATGCGAGGATTGTGCATCATTGGGCCGAATCTGCCGGGCTGGATTCATCGGCGTACGGAACGCATTCGATGCGGCGCACGAAGGCAACCCTGATATACAAGCGCACAAAAAATCTTCGGGCCGTTCAGTTGTTACTTGGCCATTCCAAGCTGGAGAGCACGGTTCGTTACCTCGGCATAGAGGTGGATGACGCGCTGGAAATTTCTGAGCAGACTGAAATCTAGCCAGGCATTGCGGCTGCGCGAGCTAATCACCCGTGCGGCCGCTTTCTGGCATCATCTTGTATTCGTGCAACCGGCCACGACCTGCCAATCACGGGCTCTCCGTTGAAAACATTCCTTGTGCTGATCTACTCCGAAAACTGCCGCATGATCGACGGAAGTTCGTCGGCCTTATGGAAAGCTTCACATAATGCAGAGGGTTTTTAGCCTGGCGGACGCGGCGTTCCGAGTTCGGTGAGAGGCGCAGCGCCACCACCGCGACCGGTAGGCTAAAAATCCTGTTGGACTGAACCGCCGCGCAGGCGGTGACGCTATGGGGATTGAATCAAGACGGCAGGGTCGGGGCGTTGCCCTGACGCGGGCGAGAAGCATGCAGTCGAAGCACGGAGATGAATTTCCTGGCCGAGTGTCGGATGTCGAGCCGATGCGAAGCACCATTTGAGGGGTGCACCCGCCTCGACCAGAGCGCATTGCGGTGAAATGCGTCCGCGCCGACAAATGGAAGGCCTCCGTTCCCCAAGGAAATGCCGGAAGCGTTCAGTGGCGATGCGTTGGAGTTCATCCATGATCGCGCGGCGGCCCCCGTGGCAAAGAACCGGGTAGAAAGGTTTCGATGCAAGTCATGTGGCCATGGCCGCATTTCGGGCAGTCGCGCAGCGAC
>NZ_JCANUT010000070.1:0-18016 GCF_059569095.1 Propionivibrio pelophilus DSM 12018
GTCGCTGCGCGACTGCCCGAAATGCGGCCATGGCCACATGACTTGCATCGAAACCTTTCTACCCGGTTCTTTGCCACGGGGGCCGCCGCGCGATCATGGATGAACTCCAACGCATCGCCACTGAACGCTTCCGGCATTTCCTTGGGGAACGGAGGCCTTCCATTTGTCGGCGCGGACGCATTTCACCGCAATGCGCTCTGGTCGAGGCGGGTGCACCCCTCAAATGGTGCGTCGCATCGGCCCGACATCCGACACTCGGCCAGGAAATTCATCTCCGTGCTTCGACTGCATGCTTCTCGCCCGCGTCAGGGCAACGCCCCGACCCTGCCGTCTTGATTCAATCCCCATAGCGTCACCGCCTGCGCGGCGGTTCAGTCCAACAGGATTTTTAGCCTACCGGTCGCGGTGGTGGCGCTGCGCCTCTCACCGAACTCGGAACGCCGCGTCCGCCAGGCTAAAAACCCTCTGCACTATGTAAAGCTTTACATAGCGACCCATCGCGGACGTTGATGCTTCGTGAGGTGCAATGACAGGAAAGATAATCAAGCAGACCTACAGTGATGTTGAGGTTCGAATTCAAACAGCCTTTCCTCGTTTCCCGTCGAATGCTTTAGGGACCAGAGAGCGCTCTCTCCAGGTGAGCTAAACCAAACGCAGGGCGTCAACGACCAGGTTGAACGTTGATGAGCGGCTGTCCCTTGTCGTAGCTTCGCCAAAAGCAAAACATACTCGTCCGACTCGGGTCGTCGTGCAGACGAATCCCCGTCTTTGTGACACTCTGACGCCTTTCCATCATGGGGACTTCTCGTGTATTCATGGTTAGGGGCAGATTGACGTCAATCCGAGTCGCTCGAAATTGTCAAAGCATCGGTAATGGTCCACTTGCTTCGGCCACAGCCACGAAATTATTCACCAACCACTGGAAGATATCCGGTAGCCTTTAATTACCGGACGCCAAATTCTGGTCGTCAGCGCAAGCCGCATTCCTGCGCGAGATTACTGTGTGCTGGTCTCACCTTTCAAGTAAATCTTGGCCGAACACGCACGCGTGACCACAGCAGATTCAATCCCAACCCGGCTATCACCAGAGTAGCGGCCCCGATTTTCCACGGAGGAAGTGTTTCACCAAGAAATAGCGTTGATGCGCCCATACCGAAGATTGGAACGAGCAAGGCCATTGGCGCGATTGTTGTTGTCGGATAACGCGCGAGCAGCCATCCCCAGGCCACGTAGCCGAATAGGGAATTACCCCATGCCTGCCATGCCACCGCCGCCCACGAAAAGAGGTCCATCCGCCCCAGTGCCCGTGACATCGACGTAGGACCTTCGAAAGTTAGAGACAGCAGCAACAGCGGCGGTACGGCAAATGCGCTGGACCAGACCACGTAAGCCAGCATGTTGACCGGCCGTCCGACCTTAGCGACTATATTTGCGCCGGCCCACGATAGCGCAGCACAGAGCACCATACCCAATCCGAGCACCGTTGTCGTGCCATCGGTGTGCTGGAGGATGAGCGCAATGCCGAGGGTGGCGAGCAGCAGAGAAATGTACTGATATCCACGAATACGTTCGCTGGCTAGCCACGCGGCGAGACCGATCGTAAAGAAAACCTGGGACTGAATGACGAGCGACGCAATGCCCGGCGAGATCAACCCGTCCATCGATAGATAGAGCAGCCCGAACTGCCCAACCCCGATTAACACACCATACGCGGCGAGATTACCCAACGGCACGGACGGACGTGGAAGGAGGACTGCTGCGGGGAGAAATACCAGCACGAAACGTAATGCAGCAAACATCAACGGCGGCAATTCGCCAAGCGCCATTTTTATAACCACAAAATTTGTTCCCCAAACGCCAACGACAGCAAGCGCAAGAAGGAAATGGCGCGCAGGCAAAGAGGACGTCATAGACACCGGAAATTTCCCAAACACGCCATTTTGCCCAACTCCGCAAATACGTTAAAAATTTCCATGATCCCTGACGTGAGGAGTTATGAATCTTTAATCAACACGCTGCGTGCGTCGGGTCGTCATTGCCCGACTCAAGGTTTCGAGATCGAGTGGTAGAAGCAATCGACGAGAGAGCGGTAGAAGAGTCGTATTTTCCTTCACGATATGCTGCCGATAAAGCGCGACCAGACGTCGGACGGGGGCTTCTTCCAACTTGGCGCCGAGTCCCTCGGTGATTGACACCAGTTGCGGCCGTAAGGCATCCAATGCTTCGCTCATCTGCTCATGATCTGCCACGAGACTGCCTACCAGCAGTTGCACCTCCGCAACCTCGTCCGCCGTCGCGCGGGCAGTCAGCATAGGAAAGAGATTCTTTTCCTCGTCTTCATGATGATTCGGCCCCGCTTGGTTGAAATAACGCAAAATATTGCGTACCGCCTGACAGGCCTGTTCGTCAGCGCCGTGGCGCGGCAGATAGTCTAGCAAGCGCTCGAGCGTCTTAAGCTGTGCTTCAATACGCTCGTGACACGCCTCCAGCATTTCCAGCGGTTCATCCAGCGAGGGTGAATGCGGCAAGAGGGAATCACTCATACATAACTCCAAAAACATAAACGTGAACCGCACCGCGAATCGCGACTAGAACGTTTGCGCATCGTTCGTTAACTCGATTTCTCTGGATTCGTTGATGCAAAGGCACTGCTTTTTTTCGTTCTGCTTCCATGCCTCTGTCGCCGCGTTCCAGCCGGTCATCCCCAAGCAGTTCGGACGGGTGCTATGTTCGGCCGGAACCATTGCCGCAATGCATTTCAATTGCGGAACAGTACTTGTCACCCCCCCCAGCAAATCCGCTCTGGATGTTTGGGATGCAATGGGAACTTCTTGGTCATTCGCAACAGCCTTTCCTTTTCACTGAAGCCACCATTGTGCCAATGGGTTGGGCCATCTCCTAAACATTCTTTACTAATGCATCTTTATGATAATATCGTCAGCAGTCTAAAGCAATATATTTAATACATCTTTATTGCACAATTCGACCCCAATGTAATTCACGACATTTTCCGATTACGCGCAGCGTGTGTTGATATATCTACCAATCGAGCGTGACCGGTTGGCAACGATTCCCGAGATAGCCACTGCATACGGTATTTCACAACACCACCTGATGGAGGTCGTGCACCACTCGGCTCGCACTCAGGTTGTCAAGTCTGTCCGCGGCAAAGTGGGGGGGGCGGACGAGACACAGTGCCGCCTGGGCCGCTGGTTTTACGCCGGCGAAGGCAAGGCCGAATACTCTCGCCTGCCTAGTTATCGGAAAATGGAAGTGACTCATCCGGCGGTGCACGATCAAGCCCGCCGTGCCGTGGAATGCTTCCGCAACAACGATTTTGCCGGTGCGCTGGAGGCATTGACACGCATGGAGGAAGCAAACCTGACGGTAATGGCCGGCATGGAGCGTGTTCTGGCGACCGGCACCGAACGGGTTGGCGGATAGGTCGCGCATCCCGCGAGCCGGAAAGCCCTAGATTTCGGATTCTGTCACTTCAAGCTTGTCGCGGCTCGTGGGTAAGCCTGGCAAGGCGATGCTGTCCAGCGGGGCTTTTTCCGTGGCACCAGTCGCTTTTTGAACAACCGGCGTCCATTGCGCGCAGGCTTTGTGCAAGGCTGACCGCATCACCGGGCGACGTTCTTCCGTTTGTTGTTCCATTGCTTCCCCCTTGAAAATGGTTATTGAACGAGCGGCGTCTCGGCTGCTTCGAGGTCAACGCCACACAGTTCGGCCCGCCCGGCCAGTTGGCTCAGGTACTGACGCAAGGCGGTAACGTAGGTCTGCTGTTGCAAGGCAGCCGAAACAGCGCCCCGGACCTCATCGAAAGAGCGCGTCTTCCCCGGTTCGCGTTGCAGGACTTCGATGACGTGCAGACCGAAGCGGGTATGAACGAGGCGTGGCAGCACACCGATTTCGCGATGTCCGAAGACCTCCCTGGCAAACTCCGGCGCGCACTCGGCCGAAGTCAGCCAGCCCAGATGACCACCGTCCGCCCCGCTTGGGCAATTCGACTGTGTGCGCGCGGCTTCGGAAAACTTGTCTTCACGCCCGCTGTGGTCGACACAGCGCACATCCAGTAGCGTTGCTTCCGCCAGGTGGCGGAGGGCGGCGAGGTCTACCCCGGGAGTTACGGCGAACAGGATGTGCCGCACCTTCGCGCGCTCTCCGGTTGCGTAGCTGGCGCTACGCGCTTCGTAGTGGCGACGGCACTCCTCCTCCGACGGTTCGGGAATGACCAGGTTTTCGTCAAGCAAGGCTTCCACGGCCCGCATGGCGTCCTCGCTGAGGATTCCGTCAGCGTTCGGGACATCGTCGCGAGGCAATGTCCCCCGGGCAATCGCGGCCTGGCGCAACAACTCGGCACAGGCGCGCTGCCGCAATTCAGCGGCTCCCAAGGTTTCGTCGTCCCTGTTGAGCGCAATGCCGTTAACCCGGGCAATTGGTGTCGCAGCGCAGCTTGCGTGGTTCATCGCGTCCTTCCTTTCTCTCATGCGCCCGACTTGGTCGGTGCCGTGGCGGCTTCTTTAGACGGAACATTCAAGCGGCGGGAGCGAACCACCTGATAGGGGCGAACAAGGTAGGCCACCGTCCCGAATCCGCTCCAGACGTGCGCGAGCCGGGTGAAGGGAAAGACCAGGAAGATGGTCATGCCGAGCACGATGTGCGCCTTGAAGACCCAGCTGACGCCGGTAATCAGTTCCGACGCGCCGCTGCGGAAGGTCACGATGCGTTGCGCCCACTCGGCCAGGAGCAGCATCACGCTGCCGTCGAGGTGCTGCGCGGAAATCGGGACGCTGGCGAGGCCCAGCACGAGCTGAAGCCACAGCAGGACAAGCACGGCGATGTCGCTGGGCTTGGAGTTGTTCCGGATGCGCGGATCGCTCAGGCGGCGGTGCAGCAGAATCGTCACCCCGGCGAACGCCAGCAGTCCGGCGATGCCGCCGGCCGTCATGGCCAGCACTTGCTTGGTCCCGGCGTCGATGAAGCCTTGGTAAACGAAGTGCGGTGTCAACATGCCGAAGAAATGCCCGCCGAAGAGGAAGAGCACGCCGATATGGAAAAGGTTGCTGCCGAGCTTGAGCTGGCCGGCGCGCAGCAATTGCGACGAGTCGCTCTTCCAGGTGTACTGGTCGCGGTCGAAACGGATCAGGCTGCCCAGGAGAAAGATGCTCAGGCAGATGTAGGGATAAACCCCGAACAAAAAGGTGTCGAGTGCGTTCATCGAATTGCTCCCGTAGAGGCGGATACCGTCGTTTTCCGGGCAGGGGCGCCGGTACCGACGAAATGAACCGGCTGGACCCCTTGGCCGCCGGCTTGCCCTTTGGTCGAACAACCGCCGAATGCGGGCGGTTCTTCCCAACTGGCGTCCAGAGACTCGTCCGGCGCGACCGGCATGTTCGCGGTCGTCGCCGGCGCTTCGCCGCTCAGTTCCAGCAGCGTGGCCAGCACGCAGGCGTAGGCGCTCTTGCGTTGCCGCAAGGCGCCATGAATGGCCTTGACGACATGGGCGATTTCGCCAAGGAAGGCGCGGGCTTCCCTGGGCGGCTGGGTCGAGGCGAACTCCAGGACCGCCGGCAGGTAATCGGGTAACTCGCCCGGGGCGAGGTGCAGGCCGGCCTGCTCGTAGGTCTGGATCAGGTCGATCATCGCCGGGCCGCGGTCGCGCGAATCGCCATGCACGTGCTCGAACAGGTGCAGCGACGTCGAGCGGCCCTGGTCGAAGGTTCGCACGTACTCCGCCTCGTTTTCGATCGGGTCCCCGTTCTCCAGCGTGGCGGCGAGCGCGTCCAGTTCCGTCCGGCGGGCGGCCGGCATGCTCACGCCGGCCGCGAGGGTGGCGCGCAGGTCGGCGAGATCGCCGCGCAGGGATGCGTCGGGATAGGTGAGCAGGCGGGCCAGAATGCGCAGGCTCAGCGAGATGTCCGCGGGCACCATGGCTATACCTCCACCTTGATCGGGATGGTCCGGCGCTTTGTGCCACCGAACAGGCTGGCCTCGTTGCTGCCTTCCGAGCAGCCGTTGCCGAACGAGAAGCCGCACCCGCCGCGAAGGTCGAAGGCGTTTTCCGCATACTCCCGGTGCGCGGTGGGAATCACGAAGCGGTCCTCGTAATTCGCGATCGCCATGATCTGGTACATCTCTTCGACCTCGGCGGTGCTCAGGCCGACTTGCTCCAGGACAGTGGTGTTGACCACGCCATCGACGTGTTTTGCGCGCTGGAAGGCGCGCATCGCCAGCATGCGTTCCAGCGCCCGCTCGACGGGTTCCACGTCGCCCGCCGTCAGCAGGTTGGCGAGGTACTTGACCGGGATGCGCAACTGCTTGACGTCGGGAATCTCGCCGTTGACGCCGAGCTGGCCGGCATTGGCGGCAGCGCTGATCGGCGAGAGCGGCGGCACATACCAGACCATCGGCAGCGTCCGGTATTCGGGGTGCAAGGGCAGGGCGACCTTCCAGTCGACGGCCATCTTGTAGACCGGGCTCTTGCGCGCCGCCTCCATCCAGGCGTCGGGAATGCCGTCGGCGCGCGCCTGTGCGATGACCTTCGGGTCGTTGGGGTCGAGGAAGATGTCGAGCTGCGCCTGGTACAGGTCGCTGTCCCGGGTGACGCTGGCCGCTTCCTCGATGCGGTCGGCGTCATAAAGCAGCACGCCGAGATAACGGATGCGTCCGACACAGGTTTCCGAACACACCGTCGGCTGCCCGGCCTCGATGCGCGGGTAGCAGAAGATGCATTTCTCGGCCTTGCCCGACTTCCAGTTGTAGTAGATCTTCTTGTACGGGCAACCGGAAACGCACATGCGCCAGCCGCGGCACTTGTCCTGGTCGATCAGCACGATGCCGTCTTCCTCGCGCTTGTAGATCGAGCCGGACGGACAGCTGGCGACGCAGGTCGGGTTGAGGCAGTGCTCGCACAGGCGCGGCAGGTACATCATGAAGGTATTCTCAAACTGGCCGTACATCTCCTTCTGCACTTGGTCGAACTGGTCGAAGTTCTTGTCCTTCGAGCGCTTGGAAAACTCGCCGCCGAGGATTTCCTCCCAGTTCGGGCCCCAGACGATCTTTTCCATGCGCTTGCCGGTGATCAGGCTGCGTGGTCGTGCGCTCGGCGTGGCCTTCGATTCGGGCGCCGATTGCAAATGGTCGTAGTCGAAGGTGAACGGTTCGTAGTAGTCGTCGATTTCGGGCAGGTTCGGGTTGGCGAAGATGCGCATCAGCAGCTTCCACTTGTTCCCCTGGCGCGGCTCGATCCTGCCGTCGGCCTTGCGGACCCAGCCGCCGTTCCATTTGTCCTGGTTCTCCCATTCCTTGGGATAGCCGATGCCAGGCTTGGTTTCGACGTTGTTGAACCAGGCGTACTCCATGCCGGGACGGCTGGTCCAGACGTTCTTGCAGGTCACCGAGCAGGTGTGGCAGCCGATGCACTTGTCCAGGTTCAGCACCATGCCGATTTGGGCGCGAATTTTCATGAATCTTCTCCTTACGCAGCGGCCGTTGTGCCGGAAACCGGAGCGGCTTCGTCATCCAGCCAGTCCACCTGGTCCATCTTGCGCACGACGACGAACTCGTCGCGGTTGGTGCCGATCGTTCCGTAGTAGTTGAAGCCGTAGCTGAACTGCGCGTAGCCGCCGATCATGTGGGTCGGCTTCAGGACGATGCGCGTCACCGAGTTGTGGATGCCGCCGCGGATGCCGGTGATTTCCGAACCCGGCGTGTTGATGGTCTTTTCCTGGGCGTGGTACATCATCACCATGCCCGGAGTGACCCGCTGGCTGACGACCGCCCGGGCCGAGATGGCGCCGTTGATGTTGAACAGCTCGACCCAGTCGTTATCGACGATTCCCGCGCGTTTCGCGTCGTCCTCGCTCAACCAGACGACCGGCCCGCCGCGATTGAGCGTGAGCATCATCAGGTTGTCCGTGTAGGTCGAGTGGATGCCCCACTTCTGGTGCGGCGTGATGAAGTTGAGGGCGATCTCCGGGTGGCCGTTGGGCTTGATGTTGTGGATCTCGGCCGTCGTCTTCAGGTCCACCGGCGGACGGTAGCTGGAGAAGCCTTCGCCGAAGGCGAGCATCCACGGATGATCCAGGTAGAACTGCTGGCGGCCGGTCAGGGTGCGCCACGGAATCAGCTCATGCACGTTGGTGTAGCCGGCGTTGTAGGAGACCGTCTCGGACTCGATGCCGCTCCAGGTTGGCGAACTGATGATCTTGCGCGGCTGGGCCTGGATGTCGCGGAAGCGGATTTTCTCGTCTTCGCGGTACAGGGCCAGATGCGTGTGCTCGCGGCCCGTCTGCTTGCCGAGCGCCTCCCAGGCCTTGACGGCGACGTGGCCGTTGGTCTCCGGCGCGAGCTGCAGGATGACCTCGCAGGCGTCGATATCGCTGTCGATGCGTGGCATGCCGCAGGTCGCACCCTCGTCGCCGACGACCCCGTTGAGCTCGCCCAGTTGCCGCACTTCGGCCTGCGTGTTCCAGGCGATGCCCTTGCCGCCGTTGCCCGCCGTGTTCATCAACGGACCGAGCGCGGTGAAGCGCTTGAACACGTTCGGATAGTCACGTTCGACGACGGCGATGTTCGGCGCCGTCTTGCCCGGAATCAGGTCGGTCTCGCCGCGTTTCCAGTCCTTCACGCCCACGGGTTGCGCCAGTTCGGCCGGCGTGTCGTGCATCAGGGGCGACAGGACGATCTCGCGTTCGACGCCCAGATGGCCGACACAGACCTCGCTGAATTTCCGGGCGAAGCCCTTGTAGATTTCCCAGTCGCTGCGCGACTGCCAGGCCGGATCGACCGCCGTCGACAGCGGGTGGATGAACGGATGCATGTCGCTGGTGTTGAGGTCGTTCTTCTCGTACCAGCTCGCCGTCGGCAGCACGATGTCGGAATAAAGACAGGTGGTGCTCATCCGGAAATCCAGCGTCACCAGCAGATCAAGCTTCCCTTCGGGCGCCGTCTCGTGCCACACCACCTCCGTCGGCTTTGCCTCGTCAGCGCCCAGATCCTTGCCCTGCAGGCCATGGGTCGTGCCCAGCAGATGCTTGAGGAAATACTCGTGGCCTTTGCCGCTGGAGCCGAGGATGTTGGAGCGCCAGACGAACATGTTGCGCGGCCAGTTGTCGGGGTGGTCCGGATCTTCGCAGCTCATCCGCAGCGAACCGTCCTTCAGGCACTTGACCGTGTAGTCCTTCGGATCGGCGCCGGCGGCGACTGCATCACGGACGATTTTCAGCGGATTGGTCTGCAGCTGGGGCGCCGAGGGGAGCCAGCCCATGCGCTCGGCGCGCACGTTGTAGTCGATCATGCTGCCGCCGAAGTCCGCCGGGTCGGCCAGCGGCGACAGCACTTCGTCGATCCCGAGCTTCTCGTAGCGCCACTGGTCGGTGTGGGCGTAGAAGAAACTGGTCGAATTCATCTGGCGCGGCGGGCGGATCCAGTCGAGCGCGAAGGCCAGCGCCGTCCAGCCGGTTTGCGGGCGCAGCTTCTCCTGCCCGACGTAGTGCGCCCAGCCGCCTCCGCTCTTGCCGATGCAGCCGCACAGCATCAGCATGTTGATGACCCCGCGGTAGTTCATGTCCGAGTGGTACCAGTGGTTCATCGCCGCGCCGATGATGACCATCGAGCGGCCCTGCGTCTTGTCGGCGTTGTCCGCGAACTGGCGGGCCACGGCGATGATCTGCTCGCGCGGCGTGCCGGTGATGCGCTCCTGCCAGGCCGGCGTGTAGGGCGTGTCGTCGTCGAAGTCGCGGGCGGCCAGTTCGCCGGGAATCCCGCGGGCGATGCCGTAGTTGGCCACCTGCAGATCGAAGACGGTGGCCACCAGGGCCGTTTTTCCCTGTTCGCCCAGTGCGATCCGCCGCACGGGAACCGTGCGCACGAGAACGTTCCGCCCGGCCGCTCCTTCGGCGTTGTTCGGGAAGTACTCGTTCTTGATGCCGCCAAAATACGGGAAGGCGACCCGGGCGGTGTCGTCGCTCGGATTCGCACCTTCGAGCAGCGACAGCCGAAACTTGACCTCATCGTCGCTGCGCGCGTCCCTGGCCTCCAGATTCCAGCGACCCGCGTCGGCGCGGCCGTCCGCCCCCCAGCGGAAGCCGATCGAGCCGTTCGGCACGGTGATCCGGTCGTCCTCGTCGAAGGCCACCGTCTTCCAGTCGGGGTTGTTGCTTGCGCCCAAGGCGCCGTCGAAGTCGGAAGCGCGCAGATAGCGGTCGGGTACCACCACCGTTTCGCCGTCGGGCAAGGTGTGCTCCTTGAGCGTCACCAGCATCGGCATGTCGGTGTAGCGGCGAACGTAGTCCTCGAAGTAGGCGCTCCTTGGCTTGTCGCCGTCCGGGAAATAAAACTCCTTGAGGATGACGTGCCCCATCGCCATGGCGACAGCGGCGTCGGTCCCCTGCTTGGGCTTCATCCAGATGTCGGCGAGCTTCGCGACTTCGGAATAGTCGGGCGTTATCGCCACGGTCTTGGTGCCCTTGTAGCGGACTTCGGTGAAGAAGTGCGCGTCCGGCGTGCGCGTCTGCGGCACGTTCGAGCCCCAGGCGATGATGAAGCTGGAGTTGTACCAGTCGGCCGATTCCGGCACGTCCGTCTGCTCGCCCCAGATCTGCGGGCTGGACGGCGGCAGGTCGCAGTACCAGTCATAGAAGCTCATGCAGACGCCGCCGATCAGGGAGAGGTAGCGGCTGCCGGCGGCGTAGGAGACCATCGACATCGCCGGGATCGGCGAGAAGCCGATGACGCGGTCGGGGCCGTGTTTCTTGATCGTATGCACGTTGGCCGCGGCGACGATCTCGTTGACTTCGTCCCAGCTCGCACGCACGAAGCCGCCCAGCCCGCGCACGCTCTGGTAGTCCTTGCGCTTGCTCTCGTCGCTGACGATCGCCGCCCAGGCGTCCACCGGGTCGTGCGACAGCCGCGCCTCGCGCCAGAGCTTGAGCAGGCGGCCGCGCACCATCGGGTATTTCACCCGGTTGGCGCTGTAGAGGTACCACGAGTACGAGGCGCCGCGGGCGCAACCGCGCGGTTCGTGGTTGGGCATGTCCCAGCGGGTGCGCGGATAGTCGGTCTGCTGCGTCTCCCAGGTGACGATGCCGCCCTTGACGTAGATCTTCCACGAGCAGGAGCCCGTGCAGTTCACCCCGTGCGTGGAGCGCACGATCTTGTCGTGTGCCCAGCGGTCGCGGTAGGCGTCCTCCCAGGTGCGATCCTCGCCGTTGGTGACGCCGTGGCCGCCGGAAAACGATTCCCTGGGCTGGATAAAATAGTTCAGTCGATCGAGAAAATGGCTCATCAGGCCCTCCTTGTTCCTTGGGGTTGGCAGCGCGTTCCGTCAGCAGGGCATCTCGGCGTGTCTGCGGGCGTAGTGCCACCAGGTGATCGCGATACA
This sequence comes from Propionivibrio pelophilus DSM 12018, assembly GCF_059569095.1. Classification (NCBI taxonomy): domain Bacteria; kingdom Pseudomonadati; phylum Pseudomonadota; class Betaproteobacteria; order Rhodocyclales; family Rhodocyclaceae; genus Propionivibrio; species Propionivibrio pelophilus. The sequence goes on from NZ_JCANUT010000070.1 coordinate 11,387, forward strand.
TGAGGCATAGAAGATGGCGAATAGCCACAGCGCCAGTTCCGGTCCGCCGGTGGCGGCAATCGAGCTGCCGTAGCTTTTCGGGATGAAGAAGCCGCCGTAGGCCCCCAGCGCACCGGCAAAGCCAAGCGCCGCCGCGCCCTCCGTGTTGCCTTCCCGGAGCGCTCGCGCACGGTCGTGGTCGCTGTCGCTGGAGCTTGCGAGTTCGCGGAGCTTCAGGTTCATGAAGATCACCGGAATCATGCGGAAGGTCGATCCGTTGCCGATGCCCGTGGTCAGGAAGAGGACGAGAAACATCAGGAAGAAGCCGGTAAAGCTGCCTTCAGCGGGGCCGAAGGGTAGGGCCAGTCCGCCGGTCCCCTTGGGCAGGAAGTACAGGACGCCGACGACCGCGAGCGCCATGGCGACAAAGTTCCACAGGGTGACCGAGGCGCCGCCGAGCTTGTCGGCCAGCCAGCCTCCCACCGGACGGATCAGCGCGCCGACGAGCGGCCCAAGCCAGGCGTAGGCCAGCGGGTTGATGTCGGGAAACTGGCTCTTGATGAGGAGGGGGAATCCGGCGGCAAAGCCGATGAACGAACCGAAGGTGCCCAGGTAAAGCCAGCACATGAGCCAGTTGTGCTTGCGCTTGAAGATCGCCGCCTGGGCGGCGAAGGAGGCCTTGGCGTCGGCGATGTCGTTCATGAACAGCCAGGCCAGGACCGTGGCCAGGGCAATCCACGGCACCCAGACGAAGGCCGCGTTCTGCATCCAGAGGTGCGTCGTCGCGCCATCGGCTCCGGTGGCGGTCTGCGGCGCCCCGGCGAACACGCCGAAGACACCGACGGTAACGACCATCGGGGTCAGAAACTGCACGACGGAGACGCCGAGGTTGCCCAGTCCGGCATTGACGCCCAACGCGGACCCTTTCCGCGCCTTGGGAAAGAAGAAACTGATGTTGGCCATGCTGGAGCTGAAATTGCCGCCCCCGAAACCGCATAGCAGCGCCAGCACCAGCATCGTGGAAAAGCTGGTTGCCGGATTCTGCACCGCGTAGCCGATGCCGATCGCGGGGATCAGCAGCGAGGCCGTTGAAATGGCCGTCCAGCGCCGTCCGCCCACCAGCGGGATCATGAACGAATAGAAGATTCGCAGCGTTGCGCCGGAGAGCGCTGGAGCAGCGGCCAGCCAGAAGAGCTGGTCCGTCGTGTAAGTGAAGCCCAGCTGTGGCAGGCTGACAGCCACGACGCTCCACAATTGCCAGATGGCGAAGGCCAGGAACAGGCACGGCACCGAGATCCACAGATTGAGCTTGGCGATGGCTTGCCCTTCGCGCTCCCAGAAGGCCTTGTCTTCCGGTGTCCAGACATGCAACAGAGTGCCTGGACGTGCTGGAATTCCGGCTCGGCCGGAGGTGGTCGTCATTTTGTCTCTCCCCATGCTTTTGTATATAAGCAATATAGGAGAGAGAGAATGAAGGCGATATCCCTCCGAAGAGGCATCGCGGCGCATCCGAAGAACTATGTCAGGCCGTCGCCGTATAGTTCGAACGAACTATGAGGGGCTGCCGCGGGCTGAAAATCAGATCAGTCCGTTGCCAGAGGCGATCACGGCGGCCTGGACGCGGGTGCTGACGTCGAGTTTGCGCAGGATGTGCTGGACGTGGATCTTGACCGTGGTTTCCGCAATGCCGTGTTCACGCGCGATTTCCTTGTTGCTCGCGCCACGGGCGATGCCGCGCAGGACGTCTCTCTCTCGCGGCGACAGGGAGGCGAGGGCCTCGCCAACAGCGCTCGGCGAAGTGTCTTCGACCGATGCGGGCGCGCTCTGTCCGCCGGCAACGGTGGCGCCCCGATACGCGGCGACAAGCTTGCTGGTCATTTCCGTCGCGATGACGCTTTCGCCGTTCATCGCCCGGAGAATGGCTTCGGTCAGGGTGTCGCCTTCCGCGGTTTTTAGCAGATAGCCCACAGCGCCACCGCGCAAGGCCGCGCCCAGATCGTCCTCGTCTTCGCTGACGGTCAGCATGAGGATGCGGGAACCCGGCGCCGCTTCGCGCAATGCGGGAAGCGCGTCAATGCCCGTGACGCCGGGCAGATGGTTGTCGAGCAGGATGATGTCCGGCTGCAACTCCTGCGCCCGCCGCAGCCCCTCGCTCGCGTCGGCCGCGTCACCGACCACTTTCAGGCGGGAGTCACGAACCAGCAGCGCCGTCAAACCGCGCCGGAAAAGCGTGTGATCGTCGATCACCAGTATCCGGATCGGGCAAGGAGGGTAAGGAGGGCACGAGGAGGGCAGGGACGTGCTCATGCGTTCCCCGCGGAGGGAAGCGTCAGCACGACCGAGGTACCTTCCCCGGGCATGGAGATGATTTCAAGGTTCGCGCCGATCCGCTGGGCTCGTTCATTCATGATGCGCAAGCCTACATGAGATTCATCGAACTTGTTCCCGCGCGCGTCGAAACCGACACCGTCGTCACGCACCTCCACGCGCCACAGGGGATGTTGCTCGACATTCAGGGTCACCCGCGAGGCATTCGCGTGCTTGCGCACATTGGACAAGGCTTCCTGCACGATATGCAGGACCTGTATCTGCCGGTCCGGCGAAAGCGGGATGCCGTGACTTTGAATCGAGAGCGCGGTCTTCACCCGGCTCTGGTGTTCGAATTTCTGCAAGGTTATGGCAAAGGCGGATTCGATATCCTCGGAGTTGGTCCGGGTACGGAAATGCGTCAGCAGTTCTCGTACATCGCCGTAGCTCTCCTTGACGCCGGCATCGATTTCATCGAGCGCCTCCTGGATGTGTTCCGCATCATTCGATTGAATCGCGTCACGCAGCAATTGCACCTGGATTTTCAGGAAGGCGAGCGATTGCGCGATCGAGTCATGGAGTTCTCGCGCCAGATGCAAGCGCTCCTGGGAGACGGCGGCTTCTTTCTCCAGCGCGTTGAGGCGCAGGTTTTCCATCGCGCTGGCGAGGTGGTTGCCGAGGGCTTCAAGCAGCGAGCATAACGCGGGCGAGGGCTTCACCTTGGCACAGAAAAACAGGTCTACCTCGCCCATGATCCGCTCGTGGAGACGGACCGGGATGTTGATCACCGTCTTGAATCCGGCGTTGGCGCAGCTCAGGTTTTCCGGCCTGGACTCGTCGTGGAAGCGAATGACGCGCAGGCCGGGATCTTCGGCAATGTCGCTGCAATGGCAGGCTCCACGGTCAAGGCATTGTTCCGCATCGAGCAGGGATTGCGGCAAGCCCTGCGAGGCCAGCATCAGGAAGCGCTGGTTGTTCCGGTCGGACCAGCGCAGGGCGACTCCGTCCGCGCGGGCGATGCGTCCGATGATCTTCGTGAATCCCTGTGCGAGATCGTTCAGCGCCGTGGAATTCGCCACCAGACTGGTTACCTCGTAGAGACCTTCGAGACGCTCGCGTTTCTCTTCCAGTTCTGACGTCTTCTCGGCAACCTTGTGTTCGAGGTGGCGATACATGGACTGGAGATTCTCGGCCATGCCGTTGAATCCGCCGGCCAGTGTCCCGAATTCGTCCGAGCTTGTGTGATTGACCCGGGCGTCGAAATCTCCGCCCTGAATGCGACCGATTGCCCTCGCCAGCTTCCCGACCGGCTTCAGGACGAAAACATACCCGGTGGCAATCAGGAGCGCCGTGACGACCAGCGCAAGAATCATTGCCGACAGCTGCAGAAAGTGCAATGTGGAGGTCTGGCGAGCCAGGTGGGTCTCGATGCCGACAACCAGTGCATCGATGCTGGCGACGAACTCATCCGTGGCCGTTCGAAGATCACGCACCTGGCCGGAATCCTTCTCGATCAATGAACGGAAGCTCTGCCAGCGCTGCTGAACGGCCGAAAAACGGCTCCGCACGTTGTCGTCCCACGGGACGACAAGAGGGCGGGCAGGGTCGCCGTCGAGCAGCAGCGACATGCTGCGCCCGAAGGTATCGATCTGATCAGGCAGGTCGTCCTGCGCGCCGAGGTTGGCTGACAGCGCCATGCGATAAGCCTGCATGCGCATTCGTCCGGCCTCGTTGACCGCAGCGGCGCCGCCGTCGAGCTGCCAGGACATCCACAGCATTGCCGTTGTCGAGATCACCACGAGCACCAGGAACGGAGCCCCCAGCATGGCCAGCTTGGCGCCGAGACTCCACTGCGTTTTCTGCATTTCAGGGCCGATCAAGAGACATTGAGCGAGGATTCGTCATGTTCCCGCATCGGCATGCAGTCCCTATTTATCCGTCGGAGAAGCTGCATTTCCGGTTGCGCTTCCTGTGTCGATGCCCCAGTCGCCATACTCCAGCCAATCCTCTCCGAGGAGTTCGGCGGGGTGCTGAGTCCGGTCTGAACCATTACCGCAACCCATCGCATCCGCCGCGCAGTACTTGTCGCATCCCCAGCAAATCCGCTCCGGGTGCTTGGGGTGCACGGGAAATTTCTTCGCCATTCTCGACAACGTCTCCTTTTCCTCAAACCAGCTTTTGATCGAATGGATCGATCATGTTGTAAAGATGTTTTTCATCTGCATCTTTATGATAATATCGCTGCCGACGTAAAGCAATATTGCAAATACATCTTACTGTTGTGTTGCCGAGGCCATGAAGTTAACCACTTTTTCCGATTACACGCTGCGTGTGTTGATGTATCTCGCGGTCGAGCGGGAGCGGTTGGCAACGATTCCCGAGATTGCCAATGCCTACGGTATTTCGCAGAACCACCTGATGAAGGTCGTGCATCACCTGGCGCGCACGGGGGTTATCGAGTCGCTCCGTGGAAAGGGCGGTGGCATCCGACTCCGGCATGCGCCTTCCGAGATCCGCTTGGGGCAGGTCGCGCGTGCCAGCGAAGGCAACAGCGCCATCGTCGAGTGCCTGTCCGACGAGCCGTGTGGATGCAAGATCAGGCCCGCCTGCCGATTGGCACCGATTCTTGTGCGCGCCTTTGAGGCGCTGTATCAGACGCTGGACGAGTATTCCCTCGCCGATCTGGTGGACAAGCCGGATCAATCGAATCAACTGCGGTTGCTTCTCAAGCAAGCCTGAATGGACGAATGCCCCGGCGCTGACATTGCAGGTCAATGAAGATGAAACGACATCCATCACTCATCGCTTTGTCCCGGGAACACCATACCGCTCTGGTATGGGCGAAGCGCGTACAACGTAGCGGTGAGTCCGATCCGAATGTGTTGGTGAAGCAACTCATCGCTCTCTTCGAGCGCGAGTTGGAACCCCATTTTGCAACCGAGGAGAGAGACCTTCTCCCGATCCTTCAGCAGCGAGGACATCACGCGCTGGTGAGGAAAACCCTGGAAGATCACCGCGCCCTCCGTACCGAGATCGAACGGATGCGCGCGGGACAGGCTGAATCTCTTGCCCCTTTCGGGGCGGCATTGGCGGCTCACGTCCGTTTTGAGGAGAGGGAAATGTTTCCGGTCGTGGAGTCGGTATTAATGGACCGGATCGACACGGGAAGCATTTGATCCTTGAATTGGATGGACCCCTGCTCCTTTTCCGATACGCAATGCAGGAGACTGTCACGTCTGTCACGCAGTTGCGAAAACGTGGTGCTCGGTTCGAGCCCCTGCACCCACAGAGCAGTCTCATTCACAACCAAGGAGAAAGCACGATGAGCCAAAGCAATTCAAATACGAGCGTCCGTAACCTCAAAACGATGCTGCAATACCAGGACAATGCGATTGTCAGCAGCATGCTGGTCAAGAATTCGTCGGGAAACGCCACGCTCTTCGCCTTTGATGGTGGCGAGGGATTGAGCGAACACACGGCCCCCTTCGATGCATTGGTTATCGGTGTCGAAGGGCGAGCGGAAATCCCGATTGCGGGCGTCTCGCATATCGTCGGGGAAGGCGATTCCTTGATCATGCCGGCCAACGTCCCGCATGCGGTGAAGCCGCTGGGGCAATTCAAAATGCTGTTGGTCATGATCCGCGGAGAGAAGTCCAGTTGATTGAAGGTCTCTCCAGGCCGAATAGCTGAAGACGGAGCGCCAGACAAAAACGAGTGTTGTCAGGCGTTCCGGTTTCTGTACTGCGTCGGCGTCATGCCGGTTTTCTGCTTGAACGCGGTATTGAACACGGATTTCGAATTGAAGCCCGAGTCAAGCATCACCTCCAGGATGGTCTTGCCCTCTTGCCGAAGATCAAGGAGTTCCGTTGCGTGGCGTATCCGATAGTCGCCCACGAAGTCAAAGAAGTTCTTCTCGAAGCCATGGTTGATCACAAACGAGAGATCGCGGGGAGACATTCCCATCTGCTTGGCCAACTGATTCACTGAAAGGTTTGCGTTCAGGAATGGCTTTTCGCTGTTCATGAGTCCGTCCTGAATAACCGACTTCAAAGCACGGCGAAGGGGCGAAATTCGGGGCGCGGCGCTTGCCGGCGATTGGTGTCGGCAATGGAGAAGCACAGCATCCAGACGTAAAAAAGCCGGATGGCTCTCAGGATCATTCGGAGATTGTGGCCGGCGCCGCAAAGCACGGCATTCAAGGCATCGCCGAGGCTGCCTTTGAGCCAATTTCGACGCAACTTGCCTTCGTTTTTCATGTGCCCGATCGCGGGTTCAACGGCACTTCGTCGATGAATGGCTTTCCGGATGGACGGGGTGACACCGCGCCTCTGGCCGCTGCGCCGG
>NZ_JCANUT010000071.1:0-17085 GCF_059569095.1 Propionivibrio pelophilus DSM 12018
GCCGATCGGCTACTGAAAACGGTACTGACCATTGCCTACTTTGATCGACTCGGAGTTCCTCGTCTCTCATGACCTCAACTTCTCGAACCGCCCGGTGCGGACCCGCATGCCGGGTGGTGTGGCAGGGGCGCAGCCTATAAGGGCTGCCCCCTATGCCGATAGATGGTGTCTTCCGGATCAGCCGTAGTTGATCGGATGCTTGCTCAACCAGTGGCCGTCACGAACCTGAGTGATGCGCTTGCCGGCCTTATGGGCCATCGCGGATGTGATAGGCCGTGTTTTCCAGGCAAAGCTACCGGCAAACCCCAATACGGCACCCAACAATCCACCGGCAATAACACCACGCACCGGCTTGCGGTCGTCTGCCAGTACGCCACAGATGGCGCCGGCCAGAACACCGATCGTTGCCGGCTGCCAGGATTCCTGCGCGGCCGATGCGACCAAGTCAGTGGTTTCCTCTGTATCCAAAACCTCTTTGCGCGCAGTTTTAGCGCCCTCAATCCCGGCTTCGATCAATTCCTTGCTGTAAGCAAGGTTTTCTTTGACAGCGTCTTTAATGCTCATAACGTGATGCTCCTATGTCTAATTGGCGAGAAAACGGGCAAGTCGCCTTTTTGCGAGCCGACAGGGAAAACTCCGAAGAAAACACCTTTCCACCTCGTTTCCTGTTCATGGCTTCACCTCCTTGGGGAAACCAGCCTCTCACGTATAACCCTAGCATTCGCCGGAAGTAATGTCACGTCTGAGTCTTCCCTGCATGGTATGGGTCTGAAGGCAGGTGTAGTTCCATGGTGGAATGAGTCTGGACGGACGTTTGCGGCCGCAACTACGCATCTGCCGCACAGACGCCTGTTGCCTATGCTGTCAGCAGGCGAAAGAGTGACTGAGTGCCGATCTAAAACGCGCCAAAAAATCGAAGGCTCCGGCACAAACCAAGGCAAAATTTCTCCTGATTATCAATGAACGTCAGCCACGCGAATAACTCGCATGGGGTGCGGGGGAGTCGAGGTGGCGGCGATGATCAATCGCTGATGGAGCGTACGCAGATCAAAGCGCCGGTTGAAGCGATAACTGAACGCCGCGAGATAACGCGCGGCGCACTTCTGGAAGTCGAAAGCATGGTAGCAGCCGGACAAACTGGTCTTGAGATTGCCGAGGACGGTATTGATCCAGCGAAACTCGGGGACCTCTTTGGGCTTGCGGCCGGCCATGACGATTGGGAGATGTCTGCATCCGGCTTCGGAGACCGCAGCAAAGCACGCCAGACCATCCGAGAACACGGTACTGCTTGGCGCCAGATGATCCTTCGCCCAGGAGGAAGTTGCCTTCAACGTGAATCCCGTCACCGGGGTGAGTCTGACGCGGATCGGGCGATTATCTTCGGACAGGGAAACGGCCGCAACGAAGGGAATCTTGTTCTCCGAGCCACGCCCGACCTTGCCGCCCGTGCGCTCTCCGCCGAGGTAAGCGTCATCGACTTGAACTTTGCCTTCAAGGACATAGCGATCTTCGCGATCGGCCATGGCCTGCATCAGTTTGTGGTGCATCAACCACGCGGTCGGGTAGCTCACGCCCAGTTGACGCCTGACCGCCAATGCCGACAGTCCCGTCTTGGCTTGGCTGATCAGGTAGATCGCCAGAAACCAGATGGTCAACGGCAGTTTGGTCCCCTGGAAAAGCGTCCCGACAATCAACGACGCCTGGTGTCGACACGCAACGCACTGAAAGACCTTGCGTACCCCGTCGCGTACGACGGTGTGCGCCTTACCGTCGCAGCGCGGACAACGAAAACCTTCCGGCCAGCGTACCGTCTCCAGAGCCAGTTCGCATTGCACCTCTGTTCCGTAGTCCTTGAGAAATTCCGGCATCGACAGACCCGGTTGAAATTGAATTCGGTTCTTTGCCATGGCCGCGATCTCCCGCTATTCGATGGAAATCACTTTACTCCCCGCCAGGCTCACTACTAATCAAGAAATTTCTTAACGCTACGACTAGGGACAAGAGCGAGCTCGAGCAATTTCTCGAACGCGGAAAAGCATTTTTCCAGGGCCGGATGGGCGTGATTCCGGCTAAACAGTTCTTCGAGCAGGATCAATAGGTGACGATTGTGGTTGTCTGCGATACAATGCGCGTCTTTGAAGAAACTGTCGTGTCATCCTGTCGTGCAGCGACTGGTGGATGACGGTATCTGGGGTGTAGTGTTTGCAACGGATTCAACTCAGGGTTCGGGTCCGTCAGCACCAATACGAATCAGATACACACGCGGATATTCATGTGTCGTGAAGAATGGAGTGGTAGTTCAGTTGGTTAGAATACCGGCCTGTCACGCCGGGGGTCGCGGGTTCGAGTCCCGTCCACTCCGCCAACATCCGAAGGCGAACGAGAGTTCGCCTTTTTTGTTATTGCACTGACTTCAAATTGGATTAACGGACAATCATCATGTTTGACGCCGTACGCAACAACAAACGAGTTGTTCAGGTATTTCTCGGGCTGATAATGCTTCCTTTTGCCGTTGGCGGAATTTACTCGTATGTCAGCGGTGGTGGTGCGGGAAGTGACCTTGCCAAGGTCGGGGACACGAAAATCAGCATGTTGCAGTTCGAGCAGGCGCTGCGCGAACGTCAGGAGCAGATGCGGCAGTCTTTGGGTGCGTCGTTTCGTCCCGAGTTGATGAATACACCGGAAGTGCGTCTGGGCATCCTGAATGGCCTGATCGACCAGCGGTTGTTGTTGCTCGAAGCGAGCCAGCGCCGGTTGGCGACCAGCGACGGAGCCTTGCGTCAATATATCGGCGCGATTCCGGCACTGCAGGAAAACGGCAAGTTTTCGATGTCACGCTACGAATCGGTGCTGCGCTCCCAGGGGATGTCCGAGCAGCAGTTCGAAGCCCGGGTTCGGCAGGACCTGACCCTGCAGCAACTTGTTGGAACGGTCGATGCGTCGGCGTTTGTTTCTTCCGCTCAGGCGGAGGCGATGCTTCGTTTGCAGACCGAGGAAAGACAGTTCAGCGAGTTCAAGATCGACGCGAAGCCTTTTTTCGAGAAAGTAAAAGTCGAGCCTGCGGCGATACAGAAGTTTTATGACGAGAATAAGCAGCGGTTCGAAGTTCAGGAGCAGGTCAAGGCGGAATACGTCGTGCTTTCCCTCGATACTTTGATGCCGCAAGTGACGGTCAGCGAGGCCGAGGTGAAGGCGTGGTACGACAGCCACCTGGACCGCTACAAGCAACCCGAGGAGCGGCGTGCCAGTCATGTCCTGATTCTGACCAACGGCGATCTGTCAAAAGAGAAGGCGAAAGCGAAGGCTGAAGAAGTGTTGTCGGAAGTGAAAAAGGCTCCGGCGAAATTTGGCGAACTCGCGAAAAAATATTCTCAGGATCCGGGATCCGCTCAGAAAGGCGGCGATCTTGGCTTCTTCGGGCGAGGCATGATGGTGAAACCGTTCGAGGACGCCGTTTTCAGCCTGAAGGAAAATGAAATGTCGGCGCTTGTCGAGTCCGATTTCGGCTTCCATATCATCAAGGTGACCGGAATTCGTGCAGAGAAGCAAAGGCCGTTGGACGACGTGCGCGCCGAAATCGAGGGTGAGTTGAAGCGTCAGGCCGCAACGCGGAAATTTGCCGAGGCGGCGGAGAGTTTCAATAACATGGTCTATGAGCAATCCGACAGCCTGCAGCCGGTCATCGAGAAATTCAAGCTCAAGGCGCAGCAGAGTGACTGGTTGCCCAAACAGGCTGACCCGCAGGCCTTGGCGGCTCTCGGGCCGTTGGGTAACGAGAAGGTGCTGAGGGGGTTGTTCTCGGAGGATGCGGTCAAGTACAAGCGTAATACCGAGGCGGTCGAGGTCGCACCGAATACGCTGGTAGCTGCGCGGGTTCTGGAACACGTGCCTGCCTCGGTTCGACCCTTCGAGGCAGTCAAGGCAGATGTCGAGCGTTTGCTCAAACTCCAGGAGGCGCAAAGCCAGGCGAGAAGTCAGGGAGAGGCGCGTCTGGCCGAATTGAACAAGGGCGAAGACAAACTCGGCTGGTCCGCACCGAAGAGTTCGTCGCGCGTGCAAGCCAGCAAGCTGCAATTACCTCCTGCTGCGGTACAGGCGTTGTTCAAGGCTGATGTGAGCAAGCTGCCCGCGTATCTCGGCGTGGGGGTCGGGACCGACTATATGTTGTACAAGATCGTCAAGGTCAGCCAGCCGGAGAAGATTGACGATAATCAGTTGAAAGCGCTTAAGGCAGAGTACGCGACAATCGTTGCTCAAGGCGATCTTTCGGCTTACGTGTCGGGACTCCGGTTGCGTTACAAGATCGACGTCAATACGGCGTTGTTGGAGCCGCGCGAGCGTTAATGCGCAAAGTTGCTCTGATCGCGATTTTGGCGATCATCAGATAACGAAAAGGCCAGGAGTTCCTGGCCTTTTCGTTATTGGGGGTTCGAGAGGCTGTGTCTTGTTATGGCAGGGGGTCGGTGTTGCCCAGTGCGGTGGTGTTCAGACCACCGTCGACGTACATGATTTCCCCGGTGATGCCGCTGGCAAGGTCGGAGAGCAGGAAGGCAACGGCGTTTCCGACTTCTTCAATCGTTACGTTACGACGGAGCGGAGCGTGGTGCGCGTTGTACGCCAGCAACTTGCCGAAATCGCCGATTCCCGAGGCAGCCAGGGTCTTGATCGGACCGGCGGATACCGCGTTGGCGCGAATCCCCTGCGGGCCGAGGCAGAAGGCGAGGTAGCGGGTTGCCGCTTCGAGGCTGGCTTTGGCCAGGCCCATAGTGTTGTAGTTGGGCATGGTGCGTTCGGCGCCCAGGTAGGTCAATGCCAGCAGCGCGGGATTGTTGCCCTTTAGCAGCAACGGCCGTGCCGCCTTGGCGAGAGCCGGGTAGCTGTAGGATGAAACGTCGTGGGCGATGCGGAAGGATTCGCGCGAGATGCCGTCGAGGAAATCGCCTTCGATGGCTTCTCTTGGCGCAAAACCGATCGAGTGGACCAGTCCGTCGAGTCCGTCCCAGTGCGTTCCGAGGTCGGCGAACAGTTTATCGATTTGCGCATCGTCGGCTACGTCGCAGGCGAAAATCAACGTGCTGTCGAATTCCGCGGCGAATTTGCTCAGCCGCTCTTCGAAGCGTTCGTTCTGGTAGGTGAAAGCCAGCTTTGCGCCTTCACGGTGGCAAGCCTTGGCGATCCCGTAGGCAATCGAGTGCTTGGACAGCAAACCGGTAATCAGGATGCGCTTGTCGGCAAGGAATCCCATGAATTCTCCCGTAACTGAATGGTAATGGAATTGGATTTCTGGCCGGGAAACGGCCGGCTTCGGGATTATAGGTGATATTCCGGGGTTTTCGGCGGGCGATTCGTCATTTGATCCGATCAATGGCGATGCGGGTGCGATACACTTTGCGCCATGCTTGGGACCCGCCCGCTTTTTCTGTTAGTCCTGCTGACACTTGCTTCCTGTGGTCGCGAGTACAACGACCCGTACCCGGCGCAGGAACGGGGGCAGAGCATTTTTTATTCGGCGTTTACCGAGCGGCCGAAGCACCTCGATCCGGCGCAGTCCTACTCCGAAGACGAGACTGCCTTTACCGCGCAGATCTACGAACCGCCCCTCCAGTATCACTACCTCAAGCGCCCCTATACGCTGATCGCGGGGACGGCAGAAAGCGTTCCCGCGCCATCATTCCTCGATGCGCAGGGGAATTTGCTTCCCGCTGACGCGCCGTCGTCGGCGATCGCCAGCAGTGTTTATGAAATACGCATCAAACCCGGCATTCTCTACCAGCCGCATCCCGCTTTCGCCAGCGACGCGAACGGTCGGCCGCTCTATGCCGCGCTCGATATGGACAGCTTGCGCGGCATCGATGCGCTCGTTGATTTTCCGCAGGTCGGTACGCGTGAACTGACAGTGGACGATTACATTTACCAGATCAAGCGGTTGGCACATCCCCGATTGCATTCGCCGATCTTCGGGATGATGGCGGCGCACATCGTCGGACTCAAGGAACTCGGCGATGCTTTGAGTGACGCGGCGAAGGAGCGGCCGGAGACGTGGCTGGACCTCGATCGTTTCCCGCTGGAAGGGGTGAAGCGTATCGATCGCTACACCTATCGAATCAAGCTGATCGGCAGGTACCCGCAATTCCTTTACTGGCTGGCGATGCCTTTCTTCGCCCCGGTGCCGCGCGAGGCCGATCATTTCTACAGCCAGCCCGGGATGGCGGAAAAGAACCTGACGCTCGACTGGTATCCCGTCGGCACCGGGCCGTACATGCTGAGCGAAAACAATCCCAACAGCCGCATGGTTCTCAGCCGGAACCCGAATTTCCACAAGGAGGCGTATCCGTGCGAGGGCGAAGCGGACGATCGGGCCGCAGGGTTGCTCGAGAATTGCGGGAAGGCGCTGCCGCTGATCGAGAAGGCCATATTCTCCCGCGAAAAGGAGAGCATCCCTTACTGGAACAAGTTTCTGCAGGGGTATTACGATGCCTCCGGGATTTCGTCGGACAGTTTCGACCAGGCGGTCCGCTTGAACGTCGGTGGTGACGTTCAGCTCTCGGACGAGATGCGTGAGCGCGGAATCCGCTTGTTGACCAGTGTCCGTACGTCCACTTTCTACATGGGCTTCAACATGCTCGATCCGGTGGTCGGCGGCAAGGATGGCGTGGGTGAAGAGCGGGCGCGCAAGTTGCGGCAGGCGCTGTCGATCGCCATCGACCAGGAGGAATTCATTTCCATCTTCATGAACGGGCGCGGTATCCCGGCCATGAGTCCGCTGCCGCCGGGGCTGTTCGGCTATGAAGAGGGCGAAGCCGGGATCAACTCGGTGGTGTATGCGTGGAAGAACGGCAAGGCGCAACGCCGCCCCATCGATGAGGCGAAGAAATTGCTCGCCGAGGCTGGCTGGCCGAACGGCCGTGAGTCGAAGACCGGCGAGCCGCTGGTGCTCAACCTTGATACGACGAGTGGCGGCATGGGCGACAAATCGCGGCTCGACTGGCTGATACGCCAGTTCGCCAAGCTCGACATCCAGCTCGTGGTGCGTGCGACGGACTTCAACCGCTTTCAGGACAAGTTGCGCAACGGAGCCGTCCAGATCTACTTCCTTGGCTGGAATGCCGACTATCCGGATCCGGAGAACTTCTTTTTTCTCCTGGCCGGGAGCGAAGGCGTTTTGTCCAAGGGAGGCGAGAACAAGTCGAACTATGCCAACCCGGAGTTTGACCGGTTGTTCGTCGAAATGAAGGACATGGACAATGGTCCCGCGCGTCTTCAGATCGTTCGGCGCATGAATCGCATCTTGCAGGAAGACGCTCCCTGGATCTTTGGTTTCCATCCCAAGAGCTATACGCTGGGGCATGCTTGGCTGTACAACCGCAAGCCGAACGATGTGGCCAACAACATCCTGAAGTATCAGCGCATCGATGTTGTCGAACGAGCTCGGCGGCGGCATGACTGGAACGCGCCGGTGCTTTGGCCGCTGATTCTTGTCGGCGTTGGCCTTGTTTCGCTGATCGTGCCGGCGGTGCTGGCGTATCGGCGGCGGGAGCGCAGCGCTGCTCGTACGGCGAGAGAAAGCTGAAAAATGGCTGGAATACTGATTCAGATGATATCTGAAGCAACTGATCCGAGCCGTGGCAGTAGGCATACGATGCCTGAGTATGGGGCGCCGTGCGAGTTACTGTGCGAATTCGCCGGCATTGAAGCGGCTCTTTGCGCATAATCTGCTGCCATGCTTGCCTACCTCCTGCGCCGCCTGCTTTACGCGATCCCGATTTTGCTCGGCGTCAATCTGATCACGTTTGCATTGTTCTTCGTCGTCAATACGCCCGACGACATGGCACGCATGCAACTGGGCGTCAAACGCGTGACTGCCTACGCGATCGAAAAATGGAAGGTGGAGCGCGGCTACGACAAACCGTTGTTCCTCAACCACGCAGCATCGGGCGTCGGCGTCGTTACCGATACGATTTTCTTCACCAAATCGGCACGCATGTTCGTCGGCGACTTCGGCAAGGCGGAGGACGGGCGCGATATCACCCGGGAAATCGGCTCGCGCATGGGGCCGTCGCTGGCGATTGCCTTGCCGACATTCGTTCTGGGCCTGTTCGTGACGGTGAGCTTCGCCTTGTTGCTGGCATTCTTCCGGGCGACAGCCATCGATTTCTGGGGCGTCGTCCTGTGCGTGGCGATGATGTCGATCTCGGGGTTGTTTTACATCATCGGCGGGCAGTACCTTGTCAGCAAGCTCTGGCGACTGGTGCCGATTTCGGGATACGCCGTCGGGCTGGACGCATGGAAGTTTCTTGTCCTGCCGGTCGTGATCGGCGTCGTTTCCGGCATCGGTTCGTCGACGCGCTGGTACCGCACGATTTTTCTGGAGGAAATAGGGAAGGATTACGTACGCACGGCACGGGCCAAGGGTCTCTCGGAAATGGCCGTGCTGTTCAGGCACGTGCTGCGCAACGCGATGATCCCGATCCTTACCGGCGTGGTCGTCGTCATTCCGCTCCTGTTCATGGGCTCGCTGTTGACCGAGTCGTTCTTCGGCATCCCGGGCCTGGGCAGCTACACCATCGACGCGATCCAGGCGCAGGACTTCGCAGTGGTGCGCGCGATGGTCTTCATCGGCTCCGTGCTGTATATCGTCGGATTGATCCTGACCGACATCTCCTACACTTTCGTTGATCCACGCATCCGCTTCGACCGATGAATTTCATGCCTGTCCTGCTCTGGTCCGACGTGCTGATCTGGCTCCTCGCGGTAGCTGGCGTGGTTCTTGGGATCCTGTCCTGGCGAAACGCGCCTTTACGCGCCGCCTGGCGGCGTGTGGGAAACAGCCGCCCCGGCATGGCTTCCGCGACGGTGTTGTCGCTATTCGTTCTGATCGGACTGCTCGATTCCCTGCATTACCGCCCTCGCCTGGATAACGGCGTAAACAACCAGCCGGTTGTTTACGCGGTCGAGGTACTGTCGTTGCTCGACGCCATTGCCTCGCCCCTGCGCACGCGCAACGAGAAGACCTATTCGGCACCGTTGGCCACGAGGGCCTACGCAAAGGAATCCATCGAAGTCATCGATGCCGATGGTCGTGTTCATGCCGCTCGCGATTTTCCCCGCCTCAGGTTCGGCGGGACGCACCTCGGCGATGATGAGGACAAGCGCTCGGATGACGTGCTCCGTCGTGTGCTGACCGCCGGGACTTTGGCGCTCGGCCTTCTTGGCCTCGTTTCGCTCGGAGCGTCCTTTTTGCTGGCGCGTCGGCGCGACGTTTCTCCTAGGTTAGCGTGGCGACAGATCTGGAAAGGCGAGACGGAATTCGCCTGGAACGCGGTGCTGATCACCTTGGGGGCGTTGCTGCTGATTCTGCTGCCGATACTGATCTTGTGCGTCGATTACCACGTGTTCGGTACCGACAAGGTCGGGCAGGACGTCTTCTACCAGATTCTGAAAAGCGTACGTACTGCCCTGGTGATCGGTCTGGTGACGACGCTGGTGACGCTGCCGCTGGCGATAGGGCTGGGAATCCTCGCCGGCTATTTCCGGGGTTGGGTCGACGACGTGATCCAGTATCTCTATACGACCCTCTCGTCGATTCCCGGCGTGCTGCTGATTGCCGCTGCCGTCTTGATGATGCAGGTGATCATCGATACCCATCCGCAATGGTTTGCCACGGCCGCCGAGCGTGCCGACATGCGCCTATTGGCGCTGTGCTTCATCCTCGGGCTGACCAGTTGGACCGGGCTTTGCCGTCTGTTGCGTGGCGAGACGCTCAAGTTGCGCGAGCTGGAATACATCCAGGCAGCGCAGGCATTCGGCGTGGCGGATTTCCGCATTCTTCTGCGCCATATCCTGCCCAACCTGATGCACATCGTGATCATTGCCCTGGTCATGGATTTTTCCAGCCTCGTTCTCGCCGAGGCCGTGCTTTCCTACGTTGGTATCGGCGTCGATCCGACGATGATCAGTTTTGGCGCGATGATCAACAATGCACGCATGGAACTGGCCCGCGAGCCGATGGTGTGGTGGTCGCTGGCGGCGGCGTTCGCCTTCATGTTTGCGCTGGTACTCGCGGCGAATCTGTTCGCAGATGCTATGCGCGACGCCTTCGATCCACGCACAGCGGGGGCCTCATGAGCATGGAACGGCAGCCGGTTCTTGAGGTGCGCGATCTGCGCATGGGGTTCGTTAGCGGAACCGGCCAAGGGCGGCGCGTGCTGGTGGCCGTGGATGGCGTCAGTTTCGATCTGCGTCCCGGCGAAACCTTTGCGCTGCTGGGCGAGTCGGGGTGCGGAAAATCGGCCACGGCGCTGGCGTCGTTGCGCCTGCTGCCGGCGGCCGGGCGCATTCTCGGCGGTGAAGTGCACTTCGAAGGCTCTGAATTATTGCAGTTGCCCGAGTCCGAGATGCGCAGGGTGCGTGGCGGTGGCATGGCGATGATTTTCCAGGAGCCCGCGACGAGCCTTAATCCAGTGCTTACCGTGGGGCGCCAGATCGGAGAGGTGCTGGAGCGGCACGCTGGACTGGCCGGCGAGGCGGCGACGCAACGCGCGCAGGAATTGCTGACGGCGGTGGGGATTGCCGATGCGGAACGGCGTCTGTCGGAGTATCCGTTTCAGCTTTCCGGTGGCATGAAGCAGCGCGTGATGATCGCCATCGCGCTGGCAGGAAATCCTCGCCTGTTGATCGCCGACGAACCGACGACGGCGCTGGATGTGACGATTCAGGCACAGATTCTTGATTTGCTCCGCCGACTGCAAGCCGAGCGCGGCATGGCCATGTTGCTGATTACGCATGACCTCGGAGTCGTCGCCCAAATGGCGCACCGCATCGGCGTGATGTATGCCGGCGAGATTGTCGAGGAAGCGCCGCGCGAGGCTTTTTTTGCCGATCCGCAGCACCCCTACACACAAAAGCTGTTTGCCGCGTTGCCCGATTTGTCGCGGCGTGGTGGTGTTTTGGATACTATCCCGGGGCAAGTGCCGCCGCTCAGCGCCATGCCTGCAGGCTGCCGTTTTGCGCCTCGCTGTCCGCTCGCGTGGGAACGTTGCCGGAATGAATCGCCAACGTGGACTGACTGCGGCGGCGATGGTCATCGGGTGCGCTGTCACTGGGTCGCGGATAACCGTATTCCAGGCATCCACCGTCTGCAGCGACAATCCACGTTAACAGGCGCCGGATACGTGGCGAAAACAAGTGGCGTCGATGCGCTCCTTAAGGTCGATCAACTGCGCGTGCACTTTCCGATCAAACGGGGGCTGCTGCAGCGGACTATCGGTCACGTGAAGGCGGTCGATGGCGTTTCTCTTGAGCTTCAGCGCGGGAAAACACTGGCCTTGGTGGGGGAGTCGGGGTGCGGAAAAACGACCGTGGGCAAGGCGATCCTGCAATTGATTCGACCGACCGGTGGCAGTGTCCGTGTCGGTGCTCATGAGTTGACTGGCCTGTCGCGCGCGGCGTTAAGGCCGATGCGCCGGCGCATGCAGATGGTTTTTCAGGATCCCTTCGCCTCGCTCAATCCAAGGATGTCGGTCGGCGAGATCATCGCCGAGGGGATGAGCGCACTGGGGACGGGGGGGCGCGCCGCAGCGGGCGACGCCGCAATCGCTGCGCTATTGGAGCAAGTAGGACTGCCCGGCGATGCGGTAAGCCGCTTTCCGCACGAATTTTCCGGCGGGCAGCGACAACGTATCGCGATCGCCAGAGCGTTGGCTGTTCAGCCCGACCTGATCATCTGCGACGAACCGACTTCAGCCCTCGACGTTTCGGTTCAGGCGCAGATTCTTAACTTGCTCAAGTCGTTGCAGGACCGACTCGGTCTGGCGTATCTGTTCATCACGCACAACTTCGCCGTCGTCGACTATCTCGCGCATGAAGTCGCGGTCATGTATCTCGGGCGAATTGTCGAGCGCGGGGCGGTCGATGAGGTGTTGCGTAACCCGCGGCATCCCTACACGCAGGCATTGCTTTCCGCGGTTCCCTCTCCGCGTCTCGACGGGGTTAGTGAGGTTGTCCGGATTGGCGGGGAAATGCCTTCACCGGCGAGTCCGCCGAAAGGCTGTCATTTCCATCCCCGCTGTGCTTTCCGGACCGAGGCCTGCCTTGCGGATTATCCGGAGATCCATCGGGTTTCTTCCAGCCACACGGTATGTTGCCATTTGCGCCGCTGACCGATCGTCGCGGCGCGTTCCCTGACGCTGTTGCGCGCAACAGCGCATGCGGACAATCAGCAGGGAATGTATATTTCGTATTCCGTGGGTTCTTCGAGCAGAATGTCGATCTGGTTCTGGATCTCCTTTCGTTCTTCGCTGTTGAACCACCGTCGCCAGTCATCGACGGTTTTCCACGTGCTGATCACCATGCTCTGGCCTTCCTCGTCGAAACGTTTGTAGGTTTCGCCTGAGATATATCCGGCTTGGGTGAGGGTCTGCGACCGCATTTTCTTCAGCAGATAATCGAGGCCGTCCGCGGATTGTTCGTTGACCTTCCTCTTGATCAGGATCTTGACTGCCATGATGTGCACCTCCTTTGTTGTTGGTGGTTCAGGTGGTATTACACGTTCATCGCAACGATGTTAAGCGAATCCCGCTTCCAGTATAGATAGCGGTTTTCCGAAATGCTGGGCGCAAGGGCAGGAGACCCTCGAGGGGGGGGGGCTGTTCCTCGTGATATTCAGGGGTTTTGAGCAAGCTGGATGGTAAGCGTCGTACCCGGCCTGAGCGCTCTGGGAGAGACGCGGTTCCAGCGTAATAGGTCGTCTGTATCGACGTTGAATTGCCGGGCAATCGAATACAGGGTGTCGCCGCGGCGGACCGTGTAGCGAGCGATTTTCGGCGAGGTTCGTGTCTCTTTCTGCTGGGTTTTCCTTATTTCGTTAACGTTCGCCTCGGCTTGTGCCGAAATCGATTTTGGGGTTGCGGCCAAGTTCAAAGGGCGGGTCGTGGCTGCGACTTGAAGCCGGGTTCCGATAGCCAGTTTGATACTTGGCAGGCCGTTCACTTCCTTCAGTACCTCGACTGTTGTTCCGTAGCGCTGGGCTATGGCGAAGAGTGATTCGCCTCTCGCAACGGTATGAGTGATCGTCTGCCCGCTGTATTTCGCAGCCCCGTCATTGCTGTCGATAGCGGAGGGGGAGCCACTGGCGGCCGATGACGGGGAGCTTCCGTTCTGAGTCGCACGTCCGGCAACAAGGAGTGTCTGGCCCTGTTTAAACCTCGCCTTCCCTTTGATTCCATTGGCGTTCCGCAAGCTTGCGATGGTCATGCCGAAACGCTTGGCGATTCTGGCGAGCGTGTCTCCGCTACGGAAACTATAGGTTTGCCAGGCCGATAACGGTTTGTGGTCCTCCTCGTGCGCTTCCAGATTGCTGACGAACGTTTCCACCTTTTCCGCCGGGATGACCAGCGGCGTTTCCCGCATGATGACAGGTCGGTTGTGGGCCGGGTTGAGTGCGACGAATTCCTGGACCGGCATCTCTGCCAGCTTCGCCGCGACATTGACGTCAATGTGCGATTCCGTCGTGACGGTAGCGAAGAAAGGCCTGTTTGGAACGCTCGGCAGATCGAGTTGCGCGAGGACGGATGGACTGTTGAAAATATTCTTCAGTGCTTGCAGCTTCGGGACGTAGTTTCGTGTTTCCTGTGGCATGGTCAGGCTGAGGTAGTCCGTCGGCAGTCCTTGTGCACGATTCTTGCCGATCGCCCGACCCACTGCGCCTTCGCCCCAATTGTAGGAAGCCAGTGCAAGATGCCAGTCCCCGTGCATCTCATATATCGATTGAAGATAGTCAAGCGCCGCGTTGGTCGATGCGACGATGTCACGGCGTTCGTCCTTCCACCAGTCCTGGTCGAGGTTGTAGCGCTTTCCGGTGGCCGGGATGAATTGCCAGAGGCCTGAGGCTTTTGAACGGGAATAGGCCATCGGGTTGTAGGCGCTCTCCACCATCGGTAACAGGGCAAGCTCCATGGGCATTCCGCGCTTTTCCAGTTCATCCACGATGTGATACAGGTAGCGGCTGCTCCGTTCGACCATGCGGCGCATGTAATCCGGGCGATTCATGTACCACTGCTGGTGATGCAGCACGAGTTCGTCTTTCAGATCGGGCATGGCAAAACCGTGGCGGATCCGCTGAAACATGTCGTCCGGAATGCCGATGAGGTCAATGGGTTTTGCAGCAGGAGGAAGGTCGGGAACGTCGATCCGCACCAGCGTGCTGTCATCTTGGACAGGGATTTCCGCGAGGCGAAAACTGCGATGGCTACCGGTCTGTGATGATGCAGTCTGGCTACTTGGTGGCTCGCTGACGCTTGCGCAACCACTAAGTAGTAGCGCGATACATGCGCAGACGAAGCTGCCGCGAAAGCGAATACGACGGAGGGTGAACCCGAGTGCTGTGATCATCCGTTTTCCTGAACTGGTCTGCCATGCAGTAGGGTTGCCACGACAGGCAGTACTCCCGGTCGTCCGGGCGATAGGCAATCGGCGAAGTATATCGCATGCAGCAAGGAGGCTATCTAGCGGAAAATTCGGTCGCGACATGAGCTGCACTGTTTTGCGATCATCGGCGCGGTAGCAGTGCAGTAAAATCGTGGCGTTATAGTCATGCACACTTGGCCCAATGGATCCCTTACTGATCGACTTTATCCGGCGCCTTCCGAAGGCCGAATTACACCTGCACATCGAGGGGACGCTTGAGCCTGAAATGATGTTCTCCCTGGCGCAGCGGAACGGAGTGGAGCTTCCATATGCGTCGGTGGAGGAGGTTAGCGCAGCCTACCGGTTCACCGACCTGCAATCCTTTCTCGATGTCTATTATGCTGGCGCGGCCGTTCTGCAGACCGAACAGGATTTTTACGACCTGACCATGGCGTACGTTCGTCGGGCGATTGCGGACAACGTACGCCACGCCGAGCTTTTCTTCGATCCGCAAACGCATACCGCGCGCGACGTCCCCATCGCGACTGTTTTTGCCGGGATTGCGGGAGCTCTGCGGCTGGCGCGCAGGGAGTACGGTTTTTCCAGCCGGATGATCCTTTGCTTCCTTCGCCACCTTTCTGAGGCGGATGCTTTCGCGACGCTGGATGACGCGTTGTCGTTGCGTGCCGACTATGCTGACCTCTGGGGCGGCGTTGGGCTGGATTCCGGTGAACTGGGAAATCCGCCGGAGAAATTCGCCGGTGTATTCTCTCAAGCGCGCCAGCTGGGCTTGCGGACGGTTGCGCATGCAGGGGAAGAGGGGCCGCCGGCGTATATTCACGATGCTCTGGATGTACTACACGCGGAGCGTATCGATCACGGCGTACGTGCAGAAGAGGATCTGGAGTTAATGCGACGGCTGGCGCGGGAAAGAATTCCCTTGACCGTTTGTCCTCTGTCAAATCTGAAGTTATGTGTGGTGCGCGACTTGCGCGAACACAATCTGGCTAGATTGTTGCGATCTGATGTGTGTGTGACGATCAATTCCGACGATCCAGCGTATTTTGGCGGATATATCAACACGAATTTCACCGAAACAGCCGAGGCTTTGGCACTCTCCCGCGAGGAAATCGTGCAGATTGCGCGCAATGGCTTTTTGGCGGCGTTTGTCACTGAAGAGGAGCGATTGTCGTGGCTTGATGAACTGGATCGAGTTGCCTGTTCGTGGCCGAAGGGCTAATCCCAATGCTTTCGCTGATGTGCCACGCTTTGCAATCCAATCTCATCGGTTGCGAGGTGGACGATGGATAAAACCGTGGCGGAAAAGATCGCCGGTGGCTTGCGAGTCTCTCGTCGGGTGTTGTTTGTTACCGGTGCCGGCATTTCGGCAGATTCAGGACTCCCGACGTATCGTGGCGTTGGCGGGCTGTATAACGACAAATTGACGGATGATGGGCTGACTATTGAAGATGCGTTGTCGGGTGCATGTTTAGAGGCCCGTCCCGAGATTACGTGGAAATATCTCTCGGGGATTGAAACCAACTGCCATGAGGTTTTACCCAATGCAGCGCATTCCGCAATAGCCTCTCTGGAGCAACACCTTGACGTTGTTGTTCTGACTCAGAACATCGATAGTCTGCACATCAGAGCGGGGAGTTCGGACGTCATTGAAATTCATGGGTCGCTTGATCGCCGATTTTGCATGCGCTGCGGACGTAGTGCTGATCCAGGCGACCCGAATGTCCCGCCCCGTTGTGAAGAGTGCGGAGGGATCGTCAGGCCCCGAGTAGTTCTGTTTGGTGAGATGTTGCCTGAGGCTGCGCTTGACAGGTTGTATTCCGAAATGAAGCGTGGCTTCGATATGGTCTTCGTTGTGGGAACGTCGGCGGTGTTCCCCTATATCGCAGAACCTGTGTTGCAAGCAGCATATGCCGGTGTTCCGACTGTCGAAATCAATCCAGCCCGAACGGTGTTAAGCGACAAGGTTGGTTGCCACCTCGGAGTGCGCGCAGTTGAGGTGTTGCCGTTGGTTTGTACCATGGCCTTTCCAGTGAATTGATTAGGATCACCTCAGTTTGGACAGTTTTGCGTTGCCTTGAGCCAACACAGCCGATTTGTCCTCATAAATATTTATCAATATTGGTTGACACTGGTTTGGTGTGTTGCTATAGTTCGCCCCCTCGCAGCACGGGGCGCTTCGTTGAAGTGCTGGTCAAAAAGATTTTTATTTGGCGTTGTTGACGAGAAAGAAGAAATAAGTATATAATTTATTTCTTTCGGTCGCGGGGTGGAGCAGTCTGGCAGCTCGTCGGGCTCATAACCCGAAGGTCACAGGTTCAAATCCTGTCCCCGCAACCAATTTGATCTTTAAAAACTGGACGATTGATAGGTGTGGGTTTTTGATCGGGTTGCGATCTGCGTTGAGTAGATAGCGAAAAGATTGAAGGCTCGCACGATGTAAAGAAGTCTGTGGGTCAGGAATGATCTGCAGGACGTCAAGCGAGAGTTTTAACAGGAATTGAACTGAAGAGTTTGATCCTGGCTCAGATTGAACGCTGGCGGCATGCCTTACACATGCAAGTCGAACGGCAGCATGGGTGCTTGCACCTGATGGCGAGTGGCGAACGGGTGAGTAATGCATCGGAACGTACCCGGAAGTGGGGGATAACGTAGCGAAAGTTA
>NZ_JCANUT010000072.1:0-16814 GCF_059569095.1 Propionivibrio pelophilus DSM 12018
GCTTCGTTCCACACACAGGTCGGATATACGGTCGCAGTCGCACCCATTTGCCCTATCTCAACTCGCTCTTGCAAAACGGGAGGAGTCCATATACGGAATCCAGAAAATTCAACGAACTGGCCCCCCGGCCTTCGCCGGGGTGACGAATATTTCAGCGTTTCCTTAGCGGACCAGCATAAGTTCGGCAAACCGCGAGATCTGGCCAAGCTCCGTTCATTCACCCGATAAAAAACAATGGTATTATTCGCGACTCGAAAAAAATACCCATTTGTACTCACGGAGAATCTACAGCATAGCCTTCGACTCATTTCTGAAGATTGACGGCATCCCCGAAGATTTTCGAGGCTTGCTGCACCGGGAAGCACATCAAGGAAATCGTCATTGAGGTGTGCCGGGCTGGTGGCGACAAGCAGAAGTACCTGGAAATCCGCATGGAACAAGTCATCGTCTCCAGTTATGTTCAGGACGGCGGCGGCGAATTCCCCCATGAAAGCGTCAGCTTCAGCGCGGGGAGATGCCCGTGGTACAAGGCATCATCGTGCATCAGACAGACAGTTCGACGGCACAATCGTCGTTAAGCAGTTATGGCAACCCGAAGTCCAACGGGGCGCATTTCCTGATCGACAAGGACGGCACGATCTATCAGACCGCTTCAGTTTACAAAAGCACCTGGCACGTCGGGAAATTGCGCTCCAGATGCCTCGCCGAAATGACGTGTTCCCCAGCAGAACTGAAGCTCGCTCAAAAAAGGGACCCGCAAGGCACACACAAGCGGGAAAAATCGAAGAGTGTGCCCGACCGCTACCCATCCAATGACGATTCCATTGGAATCGAGATCGTTGGACGATCTTATCCGCCGACCGATGACAAATCCGGCGAAAACGTTTTCGAATCACTGACAGAGGCACAAACCGAGTCGCTCAAGTGGCTTGTAAGCGAGATACGAGAAACACTGAACGTCCCGTTAGCCGAGATATACAGGCCCCCGGTCGTCTCCTACAAGAACAAGACAGAGGCGCAGTCAGCATCATGGCAAGACGCTTCCGTTTTGTCCCGTTGCTACTGAGCTGCTTGATCTTCAGTGCTTGCGCGACCAGAGAAGCGAGAATCGCTGACACGCGACTGGTTGTAAAAACCGTCCTTATCCAGGAAAACGCGGCTTGGGCAGATGACGTCAGTTCGGACGAGCCACCCGAGTCGTGTTCGGATTTCATCCTTGAGGAAAAGGACGTCCGGGAATTCTTCAAGGTTGCGCAAGGCGACTCACACCGAGTACAACCACGACCTGCTGATGTCCCGATGCTACGCCGGAGGCCTGGTGATACTTCAGGATGGGTCTGAAGGCTTTTGGCGGATTGACAGGGCGCGTCGCGGAAAAATTGTATTCCCCGACAAAAGCGTCCTGTTCTTCTTTTGCGCGGAGTGTCGCAGCGAAGCGTACGGAGAAGCCTGCGATATCGACTGCATCCATGCAGACTAGCAGCGCATTGAGGCGGGCAGGACTGATTCTCCTGTAAGCAACTGAGAACTTGCGACCATCCGTCGTCCTGAGGTTACCGAAAGGTGCAATGCCGGCCTATCAACCCGGCCAGCGCAAGCGCACTTCGAAGCCACCGCCGTCGCGGTTGGCGAGCTCGAGGCGGGCGCCGTGCAGTTCGGCGATACGGCCGACGATGGTCAGGCCAAGGCCGCTGCCCTCGGCGAAAACCGACGAACCACGGTAGAAGCGCTCCAGCAGACGCGGTAATTCGTCGGCGGGAACGCCGGGGCCGTTGTCCTGCACGGACAGCATCCGCCCACTACCACTGCTTTCCACGACCACGCGCACTTCGCTGCCGGCCGGCGAGTAGCGGATGGCGTTGTCGAGCAAGTTGCGCAAAGCCACTTCCAACAAGTCAGGATCGCCGTTTACAGGCGGCACATCGTCCGCCAGCAAGAGCTGAATTCGAGCTCCCGGCATCGCATCCTGCACGCCAGCGGCGACGCGTTGCGCCAGTTCGACGAGGCCGACCGGCCGGGATTGCGGCAACTGCCCCAGCGGATCGAGACGGGCGAGGCGCAACATCTGCTCGACGAGGCGCGTCGCCCGGTCGAGACCGGCGACGGTCTGCGCCAGCGCATGCGCCCGCGGCTCGGGCTTTTCCGCGATCTGCGCGACCTGCGCCTGGATGCGCGCGGCAGCGAGCGGCGTGCGCAGTTCGTGCGCCGCGTCGGCGGTGAACCGGCGTTCGCTTTCAAGCGCACCGTCGAGCCGATAAAAAACCCGGTTGATCGCCTCGACCAGCGGCTGCGCTTCACGCGGGACGGCGCGCGCGGCCAGCGGCGAGAGATTGTCCGGCGAGCGGGTGGCGACCTCGGACGCCAGTTCGTCGAGCGGCTTGAGACCGCGCCGCACGGAAAAATAGATGGCCAGCAGCAACAGCGGCAGGGTCAGCCACAGCGGCTTGGCGGTCTTGACCGCGATCTCCAGCGCCTCCTTGTCGCGCACGGGGATCGACTCGGCGATCTGCACGCGGATCGTCCGGTCGGCGGATTCGAGCGTCAGTGTCCGCCAGCTCTCGCCCTCGGCGCCGAACGTGGCGTAGCCGAGCGGCCCGCTCACCGCCGCGGCGGGTGCGTTCGGCGAGCGTGCCAGCACGACGCCGTCCGTCCTGGCGATCTGATACTCGAGCGTAAGCTGGTTGCGCCGCGACTTCAGCCCGCGGATGCCGGCGATCCGTGCCGGCAGGTCGGCCAGGTGACCGTCGCCATCCTGCGCCTGCGCCAGCACCAGCTGCGCCGTCTTGGCCAGCTGGTCGTCCATGAGTTCCTGCACTTCGTGGCGCGCACGCCGGTAACTCATCGATGACGCCAGAACCAGAATGACCAGTGAGGAAATCGAAACCAGAAGCAGGAGCCGCCAGCGCAGCGACGGCACGCGACTGCTGTTGAGGGCTCCGTTCAAACGCCGTCCCCCAGTTGGTAGCCGAGGCCGCGCACGGTGCGGATGAAGTCGGCGCCGAACTTCTTGCGCAGGTGGTGGACGTACACCTCGACGGTGTTGCTGCCGGTTTCCTCGCCCCAGGCGTAGAGCCCTTCCTCCAGCTGGGCGCGGGTACGGATATGGTTCTTGTGGCGCAGGAAATCCTCGAGCAGCGCGAACTCGCGCGCTGAAAGCACGACGGGCTGGCCGTTGAAGGTCACTTGCCGGGCCCCCGGATCAAGAACGACGCCGGCATGTTCCAGTGTCGGCCGCGCCTCTCCCGCGGCGCGCCGGACCAGCGCCCGCAGCCGGGCCAGCAACTCAGGAAGATCGAAGGGTTTGGTCAGGTAATCGTCGGCGCCGGCGTCGAGCCCGGCCACCTTGTCGATGCTGGCATCGCGCGCCGTCAGCACCAGCACCGGCAGGCGGCTGCCGCGTTCGCGCAACGCCTTGAGGACGGAAAGTCCGTCGCGCTTCGGCAAGCCGAGGTCGAGAACGCAGGCGTCGTACTCATGGTCGAGCAGCGCCAAATGCGCCGCCTCGCCATCACGCACCCAGTCCACCGCATGGTCGGCCAGTTTCAGGCCGGCATGGATGCCGTCACCCAGCAGGGCATCGTCCTCGACAAGCAACAGTCGCACTCAGTTCGCCTCTTTGTTCAGTCGTTCGAGCAGCGCCCGGATCTCTTCGCGACGGCCCTTGTCCGCCAGTTCGCGGCCGGGACGCGGCGCGGCCTGCAACGCCTTTTCCAGGAATTGGCGCGCTTCCGCGTTGCGGTCGCGCTCGGCCAGATACTCCGCATAAAAGAAGTTGGGGTCAATCCCGTCCGGATTGATCGCCAGTGACTTCTTGAAGTAGTTCTCCGCCTTCTCCTTGTCGCCGAAGCCGATCGGCCATCCGGGCACCTTGGCGTACAGCGTCGCCAGGCTGGTGTAGGCCGAGCCCTGCAGTACCTTGTCGTTGATCTTCAACGCCTCCTCGAAGCGCTGCTTCGCATCCTTGGCCAGCGACAGTGCGCCGAGGCCGCCGCGCGCGCCGGCTTCGCTGGAAAGCACGATGCCTTCCCAGACCAGCGCTTCGGCCATGCCCGGATTGTCATCGACGAGTTGCCGCGATTTCTTCCCCAATGCCTCGTAGCGATCGGCCTGCTGCTTTTCCGGCACGCGGTACTTGATCTCGGCCCATTGGTCCTGCACCGGCCGGATCACCTCGTGAGGCGTCGCGGCCAGCAGCGGGGTGGAGAGCAGAAGGGTCAGGACAAGACCCGGGAACGTTTTGACGAGTGAGCGCATGGTGATTCCTTTCAGGCAAATTCAGATGAGTTGGCGTTGCGCCGCGTGGCGCTTGACGATCGGCAGCTTGCCGGCCAGCCCGCGATCGATCAGGCCGGGAGCAAAGCCGTTGAGCCAGGCGAAGAAGCGTTCGGGAAAGCCGAGATGCACTTCGCGCGCGTTGCGCACCAGCGCCGCGACGATCTCGCAGGCCACCGCACCTGGAGCGTCGCTCTCGCTCTTCAACGCGCGATTGAGCGCGGTGACGGCCGCGCCGTTCATCGCCGTGTCGATCGCCCGCGGGGCGATGAGCACCACCGCCACCCGCGTATCAGCCAGCTCGCGGCGCAGCGCCTGCGAGAAGGCGCGCAGCCCGGCCTTGGCGGCGGAGTAGGTGGTGAAGCCGGCAAACGGCAGGCTGCCGAACATCGAGCCGACATTCACGATGGCCGCCTCCGGCAGCGCCTTGAACCACGGCAAGAGCGCCTGCGTCAGGCAGATCGGCGCTTCCAGGCAGGTCGCCAGGACCTGCTCGATGCTCGTCCGTGGCTGGTTTTCGAGCAGGCCGAAGGCGCTGGCGCCGGCGTTGTTGATCAGCACATTGACCTTGAAGTCGCGGGCGGCACGCGCGACCAGCGCGACACCCTCGGCACGGGTCAGGTCGGCGGCGATCACTGCGCTGCGCGGGCCGAGCGCGGCGCGCAACGCCTCCAGCTTCGCCACATCACGCCCCACGAGCAACAGCGATGCGCCCGCGGCGTGGAGCTGTTTCGCCAGTTCGGCCCCCAGGCCACCGGCCGCGCCAGTGAGCAGGATGCGGGCATTTTCGAGTTTCATTCAAGCCTCCTCAGAGCGGCAGCGAACGGAAGATTTCCGCGTAGAGCCGGAAGAAGACCTTGGCGCAACGAACCACTTCCTGCTGATCGTCCGGCGTCATCTTTTCCAGCAGATCGGCCAGGTGACGGGTGTGCTCCTGATCCAGCGTGCCGTGCGAACGCAGATAGGAAAACGCCGTGTCGGGCAAGTGCAGGGCCTGCTGAATCCTGTCGGCGGCGTTCAGCGCCATGGCCACGCTGGTTCCTTCGAGCACGAAAACCATGCCGAAGAAACCGGCCGGGTTGCCACGGTTAACCAGATCGTAGGCGTAGGCCACCATCACCTCGGCGGGCAGTTCGGGGGGGCTCCGGCGCACGGCCTCGGCGTCGCCACCCGCCGCCGTGATGTCGTTGAGAATCCACTCCTCGTGGCCGATTTCCTCCTCGATGTACTCGGCCACTGCCCGGCGCAGCCAGGACAGCCGCTCGGGCAGGCGCCCGCCCAGCAGCATCAGCAGCGGCGTGGTGTGACGCACATGATGGAAGGCCTGACCGAGGAAGGCGAGGTAGCTCTCGCGCGTCACGTCGCCGCGCAGGCATTTCGTGATGATTGGCGACGAAAGCAGATAGTCGCGTTCGCTGGCCGTCGCTGCGGCGAGTTGTTCATAGAAGGACATCGGAGGTCTCCTGTTGAGCCTGTTGGTCATAGAGCGACGCCAGCCTGGCGGCGTAGCGTTGGCGAATGGCAGCGCGGACGGGGCGGCCGTTACCGGTCAGCGTGCCGCTTTGGGGAGTGAAGGGCTCGACCTCGACCCAGCCGGCGAGGCGCGCATAATCGGGCAGGGCGGCATTGGCCCGCCGCACCGCGTCGGCGAGCGGCTCGTGGTCAACACCGGCAAGCGGCACGAGCACCGCCGCCAGCGCCGGACGGCCGTCGCCGTAAACGACGGCCTGGGCAATTTCGGGCTGTGCGAGCAGCACTGACTCGACCCATTCCGGCGAGACGTTGCGCCCGAACGAGGTGATCAGAAGATTCTTGCGCCGACCGGAGAGATGCAGGTGGCCGGCGGCATCGAAGTGACCGAGATCGCCGGTCGCATAATCTGAATCGATGCTCTCCCAGGCGTCGCCGAGATAGCCGAGAAAGGCACGGGTGGCGACGCGAACCTCGCCATCGTCGATGCGCACAGACACGTGCGGCAACGGCCGGCCCACACCTCCCTTGTCGTCGCCGGGCACGTTCAGGCTGACTACCGAGCCGCACTCGGTCAGACCGTAGCCCTGATACGCCGGCAGCCCGTGTGTGCGAGCGGCGGCCAGCGACCCCGGCTCGACGCGCGCGCCGCCGACGGCCGCGAAACTGAGGCTGTCCGGTGCGAGCAGTCCACCGCGCGCCAGCAGCAGCGTCCACGCCTTGAGCAGTTCCGGCACGAGAATGACGCTGCTGGCGCCGACTTCCTCCGCCCGCTGTTGCAGCAGGCGTGGATCGAAGCCGCTCATCCCCTGCCAGCCAATATCGGCCAGCCCCGGCAGGTGCACTTCTGCACCGCGCAGCAGCGGCGCATAGATGCCGGCGCTGTTCTCCAGCAGCAGCGCCAGCGGCAAAACGCAGAGATGGCGTTCGATGGGTAATTCGGCGAGTCGCGACTTCAGTGCCAGCGCTGTCGCGAGCAAACCCTCCGCCGACAGACAGACGCCCTTCGGCGCACCGGTACTGCCCGAGGTGAAGGAAATCTTGGCGGTTCCTGCCGGCAGGTTGACCGATGCGGCGTGCCGGCGCAGCCAGGTCAGCCCGCGCCGCTGTTCTGCGAGGGTAAAACCGAGGTCGAGCGCCAGGATGCGTTCCGGCTGGTCGGTCAGCACCGTATCGGCGCCCGTCTGCACCAGCGCATGCGTGAGCTGCGCCGCCGTGAAGAACAGCGGCAGCGGCAGTGCCGGCGTGCGCGTCTGCAGTGCCGCCAGATCGGCCATCGCCCAGTCCGGCGAATTGTCGGCCAGAATCGCCAGGACGCGGGATCCCTCCAGGCGCTGTGCGAGCGAGGCCAGTTCGTCGGCCACATCCCGCGCTCGCCAGGCGAACGACGAACCGTGGAAGACGACGCTGTCGGGATGACGCGCTGTCAGCGCGGAGAAAAGCACCTCGGCACTCATGCGCCCGCCCCCACCCGCTCGAGCCCCTGGCGGATGCGCCCGGCGACGACGACCGGCT
Source organism: Propionivibrio pelophilus DSM 12018 (assembly GCF_059569095.1). Taxonomy (NCBI): domain Bacteria; kingdom Pseudomonadati; phylum Pseudomonadota; class Betaproteobacteria; order Rhodocyclales; family Rhodocyclaceae; genus Propionivibrio; species Propionivibrio pelophilus. The sequence continues at coordinate 7,258 of NZ_JCANUT010000072.1, forward strand.
GCGTATCGTAATAGCGCCCCCACGCCTTCGCCGCGTCGCCCAAACGCGCCGGATCGGCCTTGGCCAGCGCTAGCAGCGGCAGCCCCAGCCGGGTGAACAACCGGACAAGCTCGCGGGTCGCCGTAAACACCACCCATTCGTAGCCCGACTGCGCCAGATGGCGCGCCAGCGCGACGATGACGTGCAGGCTGGCGCCGGGCTTTTCCGAGGCCAGATGCCCCACTTCGACGACGCGCTCACGCGAGAGCGGCTGGCCGGTCAGCCGCGCCAGCAGCACTTCCACCGGATCGTCGAGATAACGCTCGAGAAACAGCGGCTGCTCGCCCGCACCGCGCCAGCCGGCGGCGGCGAGCACCTGCTCCGGCGCCTCGATCAACAGCAGCTCCGGCGCGAAGGAAGTCACGCGGGCCGCATGATGGCGCAGAAAAACGGACTGAATGAACCGCTCTGCCTCGTCGCGACGCGGCGAATCGACATCGACCTGCACGGCGCTGACAGGGCCAGCGACGGCACGCGTGGCAGCGGTGTCCAGCAAAAGATTGGTGGCAAGTGGCATGTTTGCTCCATCGGAGTCATCGATGGAGCGCAGTATCGCGACCTTGCCTTAAGCAGGTCTTAAGCGGCCGTGTTCACTTTGATTTGAGCACGTAGACGCGCCATTTGTCCCAGATCGGGATGAAGTCGATATGGCCGATCTGGCGCAGTCCCGCTTCGGCGAACTCGGCCTCGATATCCTGCCGGCGGATGACGTAGCGATTGTGTTCGAGGATGCCGCTCTCGAGTTCCTTGCGCCGCAGGCGCCGCTGCTCGCGCCAGCCGCGGTAGTTGCCGTCGACCCACAGCGAGACGATCACCGTGCCCGAGCTGATGCGCGCGAACTCCTTGAGCATGTTCACCCGGTCTTCGCGCTTGCCGATGTGATGCAGCAGGCGGAAACAGAAAACGCTGTCGACAAAGTTATCCGGGAATCCGGTGGCGAATGCCGAACAGCAGGTGGCCGACTTGATCCGGCGGGTGATTTCCTTCGGGCGGTGGGCCATGCCGACATCGATCATGTCCTGGCTGTTGTCGGCCACGTGGATGACGCGTTCCTTCTCCTCCGCCAGCAACGCCCAGAAGCGCCCGGTGCCGCACGGCAGGTCGACTACCGAGCGCGGCCGCCCGGCCATTGCCAGCGCCTTGCGCGCCATTGCGTGCTCGCGCCAGTTCGACAAGCGGCGCAAGGGGCCGTCCTGATGCTTCTCGAAATAGGCCTTGGCGTGCGTCGCGCCGTATTTCTCCGAGAATGCGTAATGGGGCAAATCGTTTTTCTGAGTCATCGTGGTCTCCCTGTTACTTGTTGTTTACCAGGTCAGCTGTCTTTCGGGTGAATCGGGAAAGCCCGCCCAGAATCTCCGCCAGCGCCGGCGTCATCTTCACTTTCGCCTTCGCTGCCACACTGTCATCGAGCGGCCGGTCGTCGCCATCGGTCATCTCGTTCTTTACCGCGCCTGTAGCGTTCACCGGAAACGAGATCTTCAGCTCGTTGCCGATGTAGGCAATGCGATTCCAGTCGCCGGCGACAGCATAGTCGCGGCGGTAGGCCGGGTCCAGCAGACTCTGGCCGACCGAGTAGTCGGACGGTGGGTTGCGCACACCGAGCAGCGGCAAGAGAGTAGCCGGGATGTCGAGATGGCTGGTAATTCCCGTTACGACGCGCGGCTTGGCGCCGGGGACATAAACGACGGCGGGCGTGCTGGTCTGGAAGCGGTTGAACTCGGCGCTGTGCCCCCAGCGCGAACGCTCCATGAATTCCTCGCCGTGATCGCCGAGGACGATGACGATCGTGTTGTCGAGCAGGCTCTTCTCGCGCAGGTGGTCGACAACCCGCCCGATCTGCTGGTCGACGTGGTGCGCCGCGTTGATGTAGCGGTTCTTGATCTTGCCGATGTCGGCGGCGAAATCGGCGGTCAGGTAGTTCAGATCGTTGAGGTACGGCTCGGCGAGCACTGTCTCGGCGGGGAAGGAATAATTCGCGTGCGTCGACTCGAAGAACATGTAGGTCATGAACGGCCGCGACGGATCGCGCCGGTCGATGAAGCCGAGCATGTCGTCGATATTCTGGCGATCGCGCAGCCAGGGCTCGGCGCCACCGGAGCGCTCGTGCAGGTCGGCTTTCGGGATGTTCACGAAAACCGTCTTGTCGAACGCCGGGAAGGTGAAGCGCTGACTGGTGTACAAACCGAACTGGTAGTGTTGCTGCTGCAGGACGTCGATCAGCACCGGGGCCCGTCGATGGTCGAGCATAGAAAACCAGTACGGGCTGTACAGGCCGTAGAACATCGAGAAGACGCCCATCTGGGTGAGGTTGCCGCCGCTGAAGTGTTTTTCCAGGCGCAGCGCCTGCTGCGAGAACGCCCAGGTGTTCGGCATGATTCGGGTATCGAGCATGTCGAAGCGCAGCGACTCGGCGACCAGCCAGACGATGTTCGGCAGACGCGCCGGCGGCTCGACAACCAGCGGCGCCTGCGGATAGTTCAGTTTCCCTTCGCTGACCGCGATGCCTTCGTCCGGTGCCGACTGTTCCTTTATCCCGATCCGTTTCGCCACCTTGCGCGCGGTGAGCGGCAAATAGAACGGATAGTGGCCGCTGGCGAACAGGATCGGGCGATAGTTGGCGGCGCTGCTGTAGGCGTAGGCCACGCGCTCGCCGAGCATCAGCGCGAACACGACCGGCAGCAGCCAGCGCCAGCGCAACCGGCAGAGAAAACCGGACAGGCGATCGGCGCGCGGCGCGATCCCGTAATACAGCAGTGCCTGCCAGCCGAGCAACGCGACGACGATCGCCGCAGCCGTCAGCTGGGTGGACAGACTCGCCCCGAGCGACTCGATGCCGCCGGGCGTCAGCACCAGATCGACGACGAAGCCGTTGATGTGGAAGCCGTACATCCGGAAGATCACGCCGTCGGCAAAGAGCAGGACCTGGGTCAGCCCCGTCGCACCGATCATCACGCCGCCGCCGAACCGGGGCAGCCATCGCGCCTGCGGCCAGCGCGCCACTGCGCGTACGGCCATCACCCCGAGCAGCAACGCTGGCACCAGGTAGAGAAGGCCGTAGCTGACCGTCGCCGCCAAGGTCCAGGCAGCGAGGCCGGGCGTGGCGTACTGGGCGGCGGAGGTAAACGTGCAGACGTGGATGACGACGGATATCCAGCTCAGCAGCAGGAAGGCATGCACTCTGGCGCGAAACGGACAGGACGGCATCGGCAGGACTCCGCACGAAAACGGACAGTCTAGCCGTCTTTGCTTAAGCGGGGCTTAATCCGGCGGCGCCCTCCCCCTGGCCACGCGGGCGGATGCACCGGAACCGGCGAAAGCGTATCCTACGGCCTCCCGCTAACCGCTCTCAGCCACCTCCGCTTCACGCATGCCCTTCTCCTCGCCCATCAATCGTCGCATCGCACCCTGGCTCGGTTTCTGCGGCCTGGCCATCCTGGTCTTCATCGTCATGCGCCCGTTCATCGGGCTGATCGCCTGGGCCTGCATCCTCGCCTACGCCACCTGGCCGCTGGCCGACAAGCTGCGCCGGAGATGCGGCGGACGCGACACGCTGGCGGCCGGGGTGGCCACGGCGATCGCCGCCATCACGCTGTTCGCCCCCTTGCTGTGGCTGGCCTGGCTGGCGCAACAGGAGGTCGTCACCGTCTACAACGGCGTGCGCGCGTTCATGACCAGTCCGCCGGACATCCCCGCCTTTCTCCGCGACATGCCGTGGCTCGGCGACTGGCTGGCACAACAGCGCCTGCAACTGCTCGGCGACCCGCAGGGCGTGGCCCACGCCGTCAGGGGCTGGCTGTCCAGCCACTTCTCGCAGGCGGCGATCCTCGCCGGCGGCCTCGGACGAACCCTGATCCGGCTGGTCCTGGTACTGACCATCCTGTTCTTCTTCTACCGCGACGGGGCACGGATCATCCACGAGTTGAGCCACGTCATGGCGCGCTTCATCGGCAAGCGCACGCACGATTACCTCGCCGCCGCGGCCTCGACGACGCGCGCGGTGGTGTACGGCATCCTGCTCACCGCCCTGGTGCAGGGCATGGCCGCCGGCGCCGGCTACTGGGTGGCCGGTCTGGCCTCGCCGGTCACCCTGGGGCTGATGACCGCCCTGTTCGCGTTGATCCCCTTCGGCACACCGTTCGCCTGGGGGGCCTCCGGGGCCATCCTGCTCGCCCAGGGCGAAACCGGCGCGGCCATCGGCGTGTGGATCTGGGGCGCCGCCGTGGTCAGCCAGATCGACAACGTCCTGCGCCCGTTCTTCATCAGCAGCGTCAGCGACATCCCTTTCCTGCTGGTGCTGTTCGGCGTGCTCGGCGGCATCCTGGCCTTCGGCCTGGTCGGACTGTTCGCCGGCCCGATCGTCCTCGCCGTGGCCTGGGCCGTCTGGGGCGAGTGGGCAGAACACCTCTACGAAGAAGAGACCGCGACTGCGGATATCCGACAGCCGCGGAGACGCCGCAGCGTTCGCGATTAGCGTATACTTCCGCGCGTTTCAGGTTCCGCGCCCGATACCCGTCGGACGCGGTGAAACGGGAAGCCGGTGACGCCGCGCACTTTTCATCGTGCGGCCATTCCGGCACAGCCCCCCGCTGCTGTAGGCCAGACGATTCCGGCAACACGCCACTGTGCGACATTTTTCGCATGGGAAGGCGCCGGAGGAGGACGAAGGCGAGTCAGAAGACCGGCCCGAAACGCATGTGGTGCCAATCCTCGGGGTGAGGGGAACGGTCCTGTAGATTCGCCGCCTGGCTCGCAGCTGCATTTTTCCGCAGCAGCACTCCGCCTTTTGACGGCCGGTCTTCCGAGCTGATCCCACCGAATCCCTGCATCGTTGTTTGTCCGTCGTTACTGTCAGGGAAGTTCATGCGCGTCGTCAGTCATCAGATTCCAGCCCAGCGCCTTTCGTGTGGCGCCTCGCCGCGAACGACCGACCGATGCTGATCGAGCAATGCGCCTACGGCAACCGCTGGCGTCGTGTCACGCCGGCGGCGAAGGGGCTGTTCGCGCTGGGTGCGCTGATCGCTGCGTTTGCCGCGACGCGCCCGGCGGCCGCTGCCTTCGTCGCGCTGCTCATCGTACTCACCGCCATCATCGGCGCCGGCGTACCGGCCGCCCACTTCCTCCGCGTCGCGCTGCCGCCGCTCGGTTTCCTGCTGCTCGGCTGCCTGACACTGGCGTATTCGCTCGACTTCGCGCCCGACAGCAGCGGCTTCACGGTACGCTGGCTGCCGGCCGGCTGGACGCCGATCCTGCAGCTCGCCGCCCGCTCCTGCGCCGCGCTGACCGCGCTGCTGTTCCTCGCGCTGACCACCCCGCTGGTCGACCTGATCGCCCTGCTGCGCCGGGTGAAGATGCCGGAGGTGCTGCTCGAAATCATGGTCCTCTGCTACCGCATGCTGTTCGTCTTTTCCGAAGCGCTGCACGACACGCGCACGGCGCAGGCGGCCCGCCTCGGCTACGCGACGCCGGCGCTGACGCTGCGCTCGCTGGGCAGCCTGACCGCCAACCTGACGCTGCAGATCTGGCAACGCGCGCACGATCTGAACGTCGCCGCCCAGTCGCGCAACAACGACGGCGCGTTTCGCTTCCTCGAGCCGGAATACCCCAACAGCGGGCGCGACATCGTGCTGGCCGCTGTCGGCGCCGCGCTGCTGATCCTCTTTGCCATGGTAATGCGATGACGACAGACGTTTTGCTCGAATTCGACGACGTCGCCTTCCGCTACCAGGACGGCAACGCCGGCCTCGCCGGCTGCTCGTTGAGCATCGCGCGCGGCAGCCGCAACGCCCTGATCGGCGCCAACGGCGCCGGCAAGACGACGCTGTTCCAGCACGCCAACGGCCTGCTGAAGCCTCAGCAAGGTGTCGTTCGCTACGCCGGCCAGCCGGTCGACCACAGCCGCGCCGGCCTGCGCGCCCTGCGCAGCGAAGTCGGCCTCGTCTTCCAGAACCCCGACCAGCAACTGTTCTCGGCCAGCGTGCGCGAGGACGTCTCCTTCGGCCCGCTCAACCTCGGACTGGACATGACCACGGTGCGTGATCGCGTCGAGCAGGCGCTCGACGCCGTGAGCATGACGCAGTTCGCCGACCGGCCGGTGCACAACCTCTCCTTCGGCCAGAAGAAACGCGTCTGCATCGCCGGCGTGCTGGCCATGCAACCGCGCCTGCTGATCCTCGACGAGCCGATGGCCGGCCTCGACCACGCCATGCGCACCGAATTGCTCGCCGTCCTCGACGGCCTGCATGCGCAAGGCATCACCCTGCTGCTCGCCACGCACGACATCGATTTCGCCTATCGCTGGGCCGACCGCATCCACCTGATGGCCGGCGGCCGCTGCACCGCCGCCTTCGCCGCCACCGCCCTGCCCGAGCACGCCGAGGCGCTCGCCGCCGCCCGCCTGCCGATGCCCGGCCTCGTCGAACTGCACCGTCTGCTCGTCGCCCGGAAACTGCTTCCGGCCGACAGCCAGCCGCGTGCGATGAGCGAGCTGATTTCACAACTGAACGCCTCCGAAAAGGATTTCCAATGACCGCAACTCACCCTGGGAGAATCGACTGATGTCCGGAAAAATCTGGTTTGTCGGCGCCGGTCCCGGCGACCCCGACCTGATCACCGTCAAGGGCCGCACGCTGATCGAACAGGCCGGCGCGATCCTTTACGCCGGTTCGCTGGTCGACCAGGCGGCCACGCGCTACGCGCCGGCAGGCTGCGAGATCCGCGACTCGAAGGACATGACGCTCGAAGAAATGGTCGCCTGGCTGCTCGACCAGGCCAGCCGCCACGAAACCGTCATCCGCCTGCAGACCGGCGACCCCGGCCTCTACGGCGCGCTGATCGAAATGACCCGCCCGCTCACCGCCGCCGGCGTCGAGTGGGCCGTGGTGCCCGGCGTTTCCTCTGCGATGGCCTCGATGGCCGCAGCCGGCGAAACGCTGACGCTGCCGGAAGTCACCCAGACCGTCATTCTCACCCGCACCGCCGGGCGCACGCCGATGCCCGAGGGCGAAGACCTTGCATCGCTGGCATCGCACCATTGCACCTTGTGCATCTACCTGTCGATCACCCTGCTGCATGAAGTCCAGAGTGCCCTGCGCGCCGCCGGCTGGAAGGACGACGCGCCGATCCTCGTCGTGCAGAAAGCCAGCTGGCCGGGGCAGGAAAAGATCGTGCGCGGCACGCTCGCCGACATCAAGCAGAAGTGCCAGGCCGAGAAGATCGGCAGCCAGGCGATGATCGTCGCCAGCCCGACGCTCGGCGCCGCGAACTGGGAATCGCTGGTGCGCTCCAAGCTCTACGACCCCGAATTCACCCACCGTTTCCGCAAGGCCACGCCTACTACGCCGACCACGCCATGACCACCAACACCGTCACCGAACAGATCACCGCCGCCGGGCGTGCCATCGAGCACGACTCGTTCTCGATCATCGACGCCGAGGCCGGTCCGCACGACGCCTACACCGCCGAGCAATGGCCGCTGGTGCGGCGGATGATCCACGCCAATGCCGACTTCGACTTCAACGGGCTCACCGCTTTCCACCCGGACGCGATGCAGGCCGGCCTGAAGGCCGTGCTCAAACTCGACACGCCGGTCGTCGCCGACGTCGAGATGATCTGTGTCGGCCTGTCGAAGCCGCGCATGAAGCACTTCGGCATGAGCACGCACCACTACATTTCCGACCCGGACGTGATCGAACTGGCGCACGTTAACGACACCACGCGCGCCGTGCAGGCGATGCGCAAGGCGCACCGCCTCGGCCACCTCGACGGCGCCATCGTCGGCATCGGCAACGCGCCGACGGCGCTGCTCGAAATCATCCGTCTGATCCGCGAGGACGGCGTGCGCCCGGCGCTGGTCGTCGGCATGCCGGTCGGCTTCGTTTCGGCCGCCGAATCGAAGGACCTGCTGATGACCGTCGACGAAGTGCCGTGGGTCACCATCAAGGGTCGCAAGGGCGGCTCGACGCTGGTCGTCGCGGCGATCCACGCGCTGCTGGCCCTCGCCGAAGCCGAACAGAAACGGTGAGATGAGCGACGCCCCCGAGAAAATCCGCAAGGGTGACGGCAAGCGCAAGCGCGGCCATCGCAGCGGATTCACCACCGGCGCCAACGCTGCCGCCGCCGCCCGTGCGGCGACGCTCGGCTTGCTGACCGGCGAGGTGCCGGCTACGGTCGTCAGCCGCCTGCCGAACGGACAGGACGTCACTTTTGCCGTTCTTGAAGGCCACGTCGCTGACGCGGAATATCCCAACTCAGCCCGTGCCGTCATCGTCAAGGACGCCGGCGACGATCCGGACGCGACCAATGGGGCGCACCTGACCGCCGAGGTGCGCCGTCTGCCCGGCGCCGCCGGCCAGATCATGCTCAAGGGCGGCGAAGGCGTCGGCACGGTCACCAAGGAGGGTCTCGGGCTGGAGGTCGGCGGCCCGGCGATCAACCCGGTGCCGCGGCGCAACATTGTCGACAACGCGCGTGCCGTCGCCGGTGAACTGCTGGACCACGACGGGCTGGAGATCACGATTTCCGTCCCCGGCGGCGCGGAAATGGCGAAGAAGACGCTCAACGCCCGTCTCGGCATCCTCGGCGGCATCTCGATCCTCGGTACCACCGGCATCGTCCGCCCGTATTCGACGGCAGCCTTCCGCGCCAGCGTCGTGCAGGCCGTCGACGTCGCCGCCAACCAGGGGCAAACCTCGATCGTCTTCACCACCGGCGGCCGCAGCGAAAAGTTTGCCATGCGCCAGCTGCCTGACCTCGACGAGGCCTGCTTCGTGCAGATGGGCGATTTTGTGAAAGCCGCTTTCCAGACGGCGATCAAACGCAAAATGGCCCGCGTTTACATTGGCGCGATGGCCGGCAAGCTGACCAAGATGGGGCAAGGGTTGGCCGTCACCCATGCCTGGAAGGCCGCCATCGACCGCGATCTGCTCGCCGGTTGCGCGCACGAAGTGGGGGCCGCACCCAACCTCGTCGAGCAAATCCGCAACGCAGAAACTGCGCGCTTCGCCGCCGAACGGCTGGCCGCGCTCGGACTGTCCGTCGACTTCCACCGGGCGCTGGCAAAAAAGGCCATCCGCAGCCTGAAAGCCTGCTATCCCGGCGCGTACAAACTGACAGTGCTGGCCTGCGATTTCGACGGGGAATTCATCGTGCGCGTCGAGGAGGAAGAAGCATGATCGTCGCACCGAACAAACAGCACCCCGTCATTCCGGCGAAGGCCAATGGGATGGACTCCTCCCTTCCACCGGCATCGATGTGCCAGACTGGAGTTGTCACCAACCAGTCAAACGAAGGAAGGAGTCCAAGATGAACCTTACGCGCGTTGGAGTGGATTTGGCAAAGCAAGTATTTCAGGTGCATGGCGTGGATCGGCACGAAGCGGTGCAGGTCAAGCGAACGCTCTCGCGCCGGCAAGTGCGCAGCTATTTTGCCGGGCAAGCGCCCTGCCTGATTGGCATGGAAGCGTGCGCCAGCGCCCATTACTGGGCGCGCGAACTGAGCCAGTTGGGACACACGGTCAAGCT
>NZ_JCANUT010000073.1:0-16418 GCF_059569095.1 Propionivibrio pelophilus DSM 12018
GACAACTTGCGTGTCCATCACAGCAAGCCGGTGAAAAAATGGGTGACCGAACACGCCGAGCAGATCGAACTGTTTTACCTGCCGAGCTACAGCCCGGAATTAAACCCCGAGGAACGATTGAATGCCGATCTCAAACAGGCGATGGGGTCAAAAGTCCCAGCCCGTACCAAAGCCAAACTCCGCTCCGCCGCGACCCAGCACATGACCGAACTTGAGCGTTCGCCTGAACGCATCAAGGCCTTCTTTCAGGACAAACAGGTTCGCTATGCCGCGTAAAAACTTATTCGGGCCTGATCAATAGCGTTTCTGCCCTGTATTTTCGTCCGATTCGGCCAGGTACTGGTCTTGCCAGCCGCCACCCAGCGCCTTGAACAGGTCAACCACGGAGTTCAGACGGGCCTGACGGGTAGAGACGGAGGCCAGCAGCGTATCGTTGGCGCTGCGCTGCGCATCGAGGACATCGAGAAAACCCGAATACCCGGCCTGATAACGGATCTGGGCCAATTCAAGCGTCTGTTTCGCCGCGAGAACCTGCTTGTCCTGCGCCTTTTCACTCTCGGCGTTCTCGCGCAACCCGACCAGTGCGTCGTTGACCTCCCTGAACGCGGTCTGCACGGCCTTCTGGTAACTCGCCACCGCCTGCTTCTGGGCCGCACTCACCTGATCGATGCGCGCCGCATTGCGTCCCGCGTCGAAGATCGGCATCGCTGCCGCCAGGCCGAGCGACCAGGTGCCGGCGGCGCCGCTGAACAGATCCGACAGTGCGGCGCTTTCACTGCCCAGGCTGCCGGTCAACGACAGACTGGGAAACAGCGCCGCCTTGGCCACACCGATCTGCGCATTGGCCGAGATCAGTGTTTCTTCCGCCTGCCGGACATCCGGCCGTCCTTCCAGCAGCGCTGACGGCAGACCGGCGGGGGGAACCGGCGGGAGCGGCAATTGCCGCAAATCACCTTGCGCGACACGCAGATCAGGTTTCCCTGTCAGCAACGCCAACTGGTTCTGGGCCAACGCCCGGCTCTTGCGCAGACTGGCCAGTTGCGCTTCGGCAGCGGCGTGGCTGCCTTCGGCCTGATGCAGTTCAATGGGGGATGCAGCGCCCGCCTCGAGACGGCTTTTCACGATGCCAAGGCTTTTCGCGCGAAGCTCCAGCGTGCTCTGCGTCAGCGCCAGGCTGGCGTCGGCGGCGCGCAGCGAAAGATAACCGCTGGTCACCAGCCCCGCGACGGACAGCTCGACCGTATCCCGCGCGTAGCGGCTGGCCAGGACTTGCGCCCGCGCGGCTTCGTTGGCCCGACGGAGCTTGCCCCACACGTCGATCTCGAAATTCGTCTTCAGTCCGGCCGTGCGCGAATTACGCAGACGCGGCGTTGTAGACGACAAGGGGATCGCCGTGACGCGGCTGACCTGTGTGCGCGAAGCACCTGCGCTCAGATCGACTTGCGGAAAGAACGTCGCATCGGCCTCGCGCGCCAGTCCTTCAGCCTCTTCCACGCGGGCCACTGCCGCGAGGAGATCCTGGTTGTGCGCCAGTGCCTGTGTCACCAGATCGTTCAGCGTGGCATCCTGGAACAGCGTCCACCAATCCTTCTTGATCGGCGCTTCCGGTTGCTTGACCTGTTCCGGTGCGGTCACCGTGAATGCATCTGGCAGCGCAGCAGCGGGCCGCAGATAATCAGGGCCAACGGTACAGCCTGCCAGCAATACGGCCAGCGCGGCAACGGGGACGCAGCGGCGGGAAATATCGAACGCGCGCATCATGCCTTTTTCTCCTCGTCGGCGTGGTGGTGGATGCCGGCCGGATCCGCATCGTGACGTCGGCGACCGGACAGCCAGCTGAAGAACATCGGGATGAAGATCGTGGCGATCAGGGTTGCTGCCAGCATCCCGCCAAACACGCCGGTACCCATCGACTTGCGCGCTGCGGCACCGGCGCCGGTGGCCTTGACCAGCGGCACGACGCCGAGAATGAAGGCGAACGAGGTCATCACGATCGGCCGGAAGCGCAGGCGCGCGCCTTCCAAGGCAGCCTCCCGCACGTGCATCCCCTCCGCCCGCTTCTGCGCGGCGAACTCGACGATCAGGATGGCGTTCTTCGCCGCCAGGCCGATCAGCACCACCAGGCCGATCTGGAAGTAGATGTCGTTCGGCATGCCGCGCACCATCACCGCCGCCAGTGCACCAAACAGCGCGAATGGCACCGCCATGATCACCGCCAGCGGCAGCGACCACTTCTCGTACTGCGCGGCGAGGATCAGGAAGACCATCAGGATGCCGAAGCCGAAGGCGACCGCCGAGGTCGTCCCCGCGCGCTTTTCCTGGAAGGCCTGCCCAGTCCAGGCTAGGTCGTAACCTTCCGGCAGGGTTTCCTTGGCCACTGTCTCGACGATCTTGATGGCGTCGCCGGTACTCACCTGGGCCACCGAATTGCCCATGACCTTGGCCGCGAGGAAGCCGTTGAAGCGCTCCAACTGCTCCGGCCCGACGATCGTCTTCACCTTGATCAATGCGGACACCGGGACCATCGCCCCGCTCGAAGCGCGCACGTACATCTTGCCGAGGTCATCGGGGCGCGAGCGATACTGCGCATCGGCCTGCATCTGCACGCGATAGGTCCGGCCGCTGAGGTTGAAATCGTTCACGTAGAGCGAGCCCATGGTCGCCTGCAGCGTCTGATAGACGTCGGACACAGCGATCCCCAGCGAAAGAGCCTTGGCCTCGTTGACCTCGACATACAGCTGCGGCGAACTCGGCCTGAAGAAAGTGTTGATCCCGGTCAGTTCGGACCGCTTCTTCAGCGCCTCGACGAATTGCTGCACCACTCCCGAGAGCTTCTGCGGGCTGCTGTCACCGCGCGCCTGGATGTACGCCTCGAAACCGCCCGCGGCACCGAGACCGCGAATCGCCGGCGGGTTGAACACCAGCCCGAGACCGTCGCGCAAGCCCATGCCCATGCCGGAGAATTTCTTGGCGAGGTCGTCCGCACCGGTGCTGCGTTCTTCCCAGTCCATCAGCGGGATGAACACCGTACCAGCATTCGGTTTGGCGCCGCCGCCGATGATGTCGTTACCGGCAATCACGAAAACCCGATCCACCCCCGGGTCCTGCTTGATCATCTTCTGGAACTGGTCGCCGGTGGCTTCCGTGCGCTGCAGGCTCGCACCGTCGGGCAACATCAGCGCGCTGATCAGGTAGCCCTGGTCCTCTGCCGGCACAAAGCCGCCGGGAACGGCACGGAACATGAAGACGCTGCCGCCGACGATGATCAGGCAGGCGATGGTGCCGATGATCCGGTGGTAGAGGGTTTTCTTCACCGTCGCCGTATACGCCTTGGTCAACCCGTCAAAGAAACGGTTAAACGGTTTGAAAAGCTTTGACTCTTCGTGCTTTTCCTGCAGCAGCAGGGCGCACAAGGCAGGCGTCAGCGTCAGCGCGACGACCCCCGAGAGTGTCACCGAGATCGCCACCGTAACGGCGAACTGCTGGTAGAGCTTGCCGGCGATCCCGCCGAGGAAGGCGACCGGGATAAACACCGCGCAGAGCACCAGGACGATGGCGACCACCGCGCTCGACACCTCGCGCATGGCCTCGATCGCCGCCGCCCTTGGCGGCATCCTCTCCTCCCACATCAGGCGCTCGACGTTCTCCAGCACCACGATCGCGTCGTCAACCACGATGCCGATGGCCAGCACCATGGCGAACAGGGTCAGCGTGTTGATCGAGAAGCCGAACACCCACAGGCCGGCAAAGGTGCCGATCAGCGAGACCGGCACGGCGACCATCGGGATCAGCGTCGCCCGCCAGTTCTGCAGGAAGACGAAGACGACGATGGCGACCATCACCAGCGCCTCGATCAGCGTATGGATCACCTCGGTGATCGACGCCTGCACGAACTTGGTCGTGTCGAACGGCACCACGTAGTCCATCCCGGCCGGGAATTTCTGCTTGAGCTCTTCCATCCGCTGACGCACCAGTTCGGCGACCTCCAGCGCGTTGGCGCCGGACTGCATGAAGATGCCGACGCCGACCACCGGCTTGCCGAGTAGCGCGGTGCTGGCGTCGTAGTTCTGCGCGCCGAGTTCGATTCGCGCCACGTCCTTGAGCTTGAGCACGCCTTTCGGCCCGCCGGCACGGATGACGATGTTGCCAAACTCTTCCGGGGTAGTCAGTCGCCCTTTCGCGGTCACCGTGTAGACCAGCTGCTGACCGGCAGGCGCTGGCTCCTGGCCGATCTTGCCGGCGGCGTTCTGCTTGTTTTGCGCCGCGACGGCGGCGGAAATCTCCGTGGTGGTCACGCCGAGCTGCGCCATCTTGTCGGGCTTGAGCCAGATACGCATCGAGTAGTCGAGCGCACCGAAGATCTGCGCGTCGCCGACGCCGGGAATCCGCTTCAGGTCGTCCAGCACATTGACCAGCGCGTAATTCGACAGGTACAGCGGCGAGAGGCTGTTATCCGGCGAGATCAGCGTGGCGACCATCAGGATGTCGTTGGAGCGCTTGGCCACCGTCACCCCGTACTGGCGCACGACATCGGGCAGGCGCGGCTCGGCGATCTTCACCCGGTTATTGACGTTCACCGTCGCCATGTCGACGTCGGTTCCGACCTCGAACGACGCGGTGATCGACAGGCTGCCGTTGGACGCGGCCGTCGAGTTGAAGTACAGCAGGTTCTCGACGCCGGAGAGCTGCTCCTCGATCGGCCCGGCCACGGTGCGGGCCAGCGTTTCGGCGGAGGCGCCGGGGTAGGAGGCGGAAATCACCACCGTCGGCGGCGTGATCTCGGGATACTGCGCAACCGGCAGTACCCGCGCGGCCATGATCCCGGCGATGACGATGATGATCGAAATGACCGACGAAAAGATCGGTCGGCTGATGAAAAAGCGTGACATGGCGGGGCCCGTTCCTTTCTGGCGCGACCTTATTGCTTCGCTTGTGCAGGCTGTTGCGCCGCCGCCTGTGGCGCGCTCGGCGCCACCGAGGCGCCGGGACGCAGCTTCATCAGGTTATCGACGATCACCTTGTCGCCGGCCTGCAGCCCCTTCGTGATCACCCAATCCTTGCCCTGCCACTCGGCGGTCTGTACCGGGCGCGCAACGACCTTGTTGTCCGGCCCGGCGACCATCACCAGCCGAGCCTGCTCGGTCTGCATCACCGCCGCCTGCGGCACAAGAAAGACGCCTGCCCGCTCGCCGACCTGCAGGCGCACGCGGACGAATTGCCCGGGCAGCAGACGACCGTCCTTATTGTCGAACTCGGCACGTAGCTGCTGAGTACCAAGGGTCGTATCGACCGTCGAAGCCATGAAGTTGATCTTGCCGGGCTTACCGTAAACGCTGCCGTCCGGAAGGATCAGATCGACCCGTCCGACCATCCCGGCCTTCAGTTGCCCGCCGGGCAGGCTCGCGGTGTCTGACTCCGCGAGGCCGAAGCGGACCCACATCGGGTTCGTTTGATAAATCGAGGTGATCGGCGTCGCATCCGCCGTGCCGATCAGGCTGCCTTCGGACTTGATCGCCCGCCCGGAAGTCCCGGAGACCGGCGCCGTCACCGTCGTCCAGGAGAGATTCAGTTGCGCCTGGCGCAACGCGGCCTGCGCCATGGCGTTGGCGGAATTGGCATCGTCGTATTCCTTCTGGCTGATCGCCTGCCGCGACAGCAACCCCTTCAGCCGGCCTTCCTCCCGCGCTGTCTGCTCAGCCTTGGCCTTGGCCTCGGCGAGAACCAGTTCATAGGGCGCCGGGTCGATCTGGAACAGCGGCTGCCCGGCTTTCACCGAGGCTCCCTCTTCATACATCCGCTTCAGCAGAATGCCGCCGACTCGCGCCCGCACCTCGGTTTCCTTGGCCCCTTCCGTTTGCGCCATCAACTCGATCGTCGTCGGCAGATTCTGCGGCTGCATCTCGACGACGGTCACCGGCACCGGTGGCGGCGTAGTCGCCTGCGGCGCGGAGGTTTCCTTGGAACAGCCCGAGGCCAGAAAGATCATGGCCAGAGAAGCAACGGAAAATGCAAACGGCAACCCGACCCGGGCCGCTGAGAATTGAACGAACGCCATGGGAAAGACTCCGGACTTGAATAGCCGGCTATTATACATACAATCACGACTGTATGATTTAGATGCAAAGCGCCCCGACGCGCACAATTTCCCTTCCGAAACAGGATTCATGGCCAGAAAAACCAAAGCCGAGGCGGAGCAGACCCGCCGCCAGATCATCGATGCCGCCCGCTGCGTCTTCCACGAATGCGGCGTCAGCCGGACGACGATGGAAAAGGTGGCGCACGTCGCTGGCGTCAGCCGCGGCGCCGTCTACTGGCATTTCGCAAACAAGGCCGCGCTGTTCTTCGCCATGCGCGACGAATCGACTCGTGAACTGGACGAAGTCCGCGCCACCCTGATTTCGCCCGACATCCCCGACCCGCTGGACGCCCTCGAACGCTCGCTGTTCGAATTCATCGGCGCCGTGGAAAGCAACCCGCTGGTTCGCCAGACGTTCGAAATCATGTCGCTGCGCTGCGAGTACGTCGATGAATTCGCCGGCGTGCTCGAAGAACTGAACAAGCCGTGCCTCGACTTCCTCACCAAGTTGAAGACTGTCTATGCAAATGCGGCGAAACTCGGAAAACTGCGCCCCAGCCTCGATCCGGAAGCACTCGCCTACGACACCCTGTCCTTCACCACCGGCCTGTTCAACAACTGGCTGGCCGCGTCCGACGGCGATGACCTGCGTTGCCGCACACACGCGATGATCCGCTGTCACGTGGCCTTGCGACGGAGATAACTAATGCCGGGAAACCGGCAGCACCCAGTGCCAGCGCACCGCCGCCAGGCGAAAAGCGGTGATGCAAAAAATCGCTGTCCACGCGGTCACCTCACTGGGAAGTGAAAGTCCGGAGAGCAGGAAATAGAAGTAGCACCCGAGAAATGCGCAGGTCGCATAGAGCGGTGTCTGCTGGAACAACGAGGGCAGTTCGTTGCACAGAACGTCACGGATGACGCCACCGAAGGTGCCGGTAATCGCCCCCATGAGTGCGGCAATGAATAGGGAACAGCCGGCTTCCAACGCATAGCCAGCGCCGGCCACGCTGAACAGGCCGAGGCCAAGCGCATCCGCGACCAGCAACACACTCGTCGGCAAGCGCGCCAGCACGGGCGAAAGTGCGAAAATCGTCGACATGCCCAGGATCGCCACGGCGTAACCGTCGTGCTCGATCCAGAACAACGGTGAGCGATTGAGCAACAGGTCGCGCAATGTCCCGCCGCCAAATGCCGCCACCAGCGCGACGACGAACAAGCCAACGAGATCCATGTCACGCTGTCGCGCCTCGACAAGCCCCGACAAGGCGAAGGCAAAGACGCCGACAGCTTCAATGAAGGTGAACAGATTCATGGGCGGCAACGATAAACTTTCATTGGAATGAGTTTTTGGGCAATTGTTGCCCGAGGGCAAGCGATTGTTCAAGCCCCTGCCGGGGATTGGCCTGATTCAGCCGGGAATAAACCTTTCCACCTTTCCCCTCAAGAGACCCCGCCACGTCATAGCGAAGCGTTATCATTACCCGCATTCCGTCACCACCTTTTGTCCGCCCATGCCCTACCTCATCCTCGTTACCGTCATCTGGGCCTTTTCGTTCAGCCTGATCGGCCACTATCTCGCCGGCAAGGTCGACAGCGACTTCGCCGTGCTGATGCGCGTGGCCATCGCCGCGCTGGTATTCATCCCCTTCACCCGCTGGCGCAACCTGCCCTGGCGGCTGCTTGGCGGGTTCTGGCTGGCGGGGGCGCTGCAGTTCGGGGTGACCTACCTGTGCCTGTATCGCAGCTTCACGGTGCTGACCGTACCCGAGGTGTTGCTGTTCACCGTGCTCACGCCGATCTACGTCACCCTGCTCGACGACAGCCTGGCGAAGCGTTTCAACCCGTGGGCGCTGGTCGCCGCGGGGGTGGCGGTGACGGGCGGGATCATCATCCGTTTCCACAAGATCGAGGGGGAATACCTGATCGGTTTCCTGTTGCTGCAGGTAGCCAACGCCACCTTCGCCGCGGGTCAGGTGCTGTGCCGTCAGCTGCTCGCCAAGTACCCGACCGACGTGCCGCTGCACAACTTCTTCGGCCATTTTTTCCTAGGCGCGCTGGTGCTGGCACTGCCCTCGTTCCTGCTCTTTGGCGATCTGGCCAAGCTGCCGCAAACGACCGCGCAATGGGGCGTGCTGATGTGGATGGGGCTGTTCGCCACCGCGCTGGGCATGTACTGGTGGGTCAAGGGCAGCACGCTGGTCGACGCCGGCACGCTGGCGATCATGAACGAACTGCATGTTCCTGCCGGATTGATCGTCAACCTGCTGATCTGGAATCACGACGCCAACCTGCAGAAGCTGGCGCTCGGCGGCGCCGTGATTCTCGCCTCGCTGTGGGTTAACCGCCTCGGGCGCAAGCTGGGCAGGCGAATGAACCGGGCGGGCGCCGCCGGATAACCCGCCGGCACGGCCCCGACTGCTTCGTATCGAAAGCTCAATACTGCCCGGTACGCAGCAGCACCAGCGTGCAGCCTTCGACCACGTCGATATTCGCCGCCTTGAGCCGGTCGTAGGCGTCGGGGTTTTCCGTGCCGGGGTTGAAGATCACCCGGCGCGGCTTGATGGCGAGGATCTGCTCGATGATCTCCGACTGTCGCGCCGGACCGACGTACATGGTGACGGTGTCGATCTTCCCGGGGGTGTCCGTGGCCTTGGCGTACACCTTCCGGTCGAGAATCGTCTCGACCGCCGGGGCGACCGGAATCGGGTTGTGCCCGTAGTCGGCCAGCATCTTCATGGCCTTGTTCGAATACCGCTCTTCGTTGGCGCTGGCGCCGATGACGATGACGTTTTCCATGGCATGTCCTTTCATGTTGAACAACTTGAGCCGTTACAGGCCCTAGAATATCACCCTGGAAACGGCAGCATGCCTGATTCGACTCGGTTTTGTTCACCGTCAACCGACGGTTTTAGGCTCATTTCCACATCGCTCGCATGCGGGCCGCGAGGTCGATGCGCGGCCCTGCCGTGGCGGGATTCCGCGACTGCCATTCGTCGAAGCCGGGCACCTCGGGTGTCGGCCAGGTGCGCTCCTCGAAGTAGTGCAGCAGCCGCGTCGGGATAAAGCGTGTCCGGCCGGCATAGACGTGGCGGTCGCCGCCGCCAGTCGGGCCGGTGGTGTAGAAACGTTGTGGCACGAGCACGTCGAGTTCGTCCTTGGCCCGGGTCAGGGCAACGTAGAGCAAGCGGCGTTCTTCCTCGATTTCCTCTTCGCTGCCGGTGGCCAGATCGGACGGCAGACAGCCGTCGACGGCGTTGAGGAGCGAGACGGCGCTCCATTCCTTGCCCTTGGCGGAATGAATGGTCGACAGGATCAGGTAGTCCTCGTCGCGCAAGGGCACGCCGGCTTCGTCGCTGGTGGCGTCCGGCGGATCGAGGGTCAGTTCGGTGAGGAAACGCTCCTGGTTGGCGTAGGTGGCGGCGATGCGCACCAGTTGCTGGATATCGGCCCGACGTACGTCAGAGTCCTCGAAGAGGCCGTCCATCCGGGCGTCGTACCAGCGGGCGAGCTGTTCCAGCGGCAGAGGCCAAGCGCTGGGCGTGGGGCGCCCGGCACCTTCGAGGGCCGCGACGAGTTCCTGCCAGTCCGGCCGGGCCGCGTCCGGCACCGGCTGCTCGGCCAGGAGCGTGGTGCCCGGCGGCGCCGCCTGGAGGTTGTCGAGCAAGCGGCTGGCGGTCTTCGGGCCGATGCCGGGGAGTAACTGGAGTGCCCGGAACCCGGCGACGCGGTCGCGCAGGTTCTGCGCCCAGCGCAGCAGCGCGAGGACATCCTTGACGTGGCGCGCTTCGAGAAACTTGAGGCCACCGAATTTGACGAATGGGATGTTGCGCCGGGTCAGTTCGATTTCGAGGCGAACACTGTGGGAGGCGGAGCGGAAGAGGACGGCCTGCGCTTTCAGTGCCGTGCCGCGTTCGCGGCGCGCGAGCGTTTGTTCGGCAACGTAGGTGGCCTGATCGACTTCGTCGCGCACGCTGATGAGTTGCGGCCGGCGAGCCGAGGTGCGTTCGCACCACAGGTCCTTGGTAAAGCGCTCCTTGGCGTCGGCGATGACGGCGTTGGCGGCGGCGAGGATCGGCTGGGTTGAACGGTAGTTACGGTCGAGGGTGATGACCCGAGCCGGCGGATCGAAATGCCGGGGGTAATCGAGGATGTTGCGTACCGTGGCGCCACGGAAACGGTAGATCGACTGGGCATCGTCCCCGACGACGGTCAGCCCGCGCCCGTCCGGCTTCATCGCCAGAAGAAGGGACGCCTGTAAGTGATTGGTATCCTGGTATTCGTCGACGAGGACATGGGGGAAGCGGCGTCCGAGTTCGGCGGCGATGTCCGGGTCACAGGCCATTTGCGCCCAGTAGAGCAGCAGGTCGTCGTAGTCGAGCACCTGCTGGGCCTGTTTGGCTTCGACGTAGCCGAGGAACAGGGTTTTGAGTTCTGCCTCCCATTCGCTGCACCAGGGGTAGGTGGATTGCAGCACCTCGCCGAGGTCGCTTTGCGTATTGACCGCGCTGGAGTAGATCGCCAGGCACGTGCCTTTCAAAGGGAAACGCTTTCCCTGAGTCGAGAGACCGAGTTCGTGGCGCACGAGATTCATCAGGTCGGCCGAGTCTTCCCGGTCGTGGATGGTGAACGCGGGGTCGAGGCCGATCCGGCCGGCGTATTCGCGCAGGAGGCGTGCGCCGACACTGTGGAAAGTCCCCGCCCAGGCGAACCCCTCGCTGACCAGCGTGGCGTGACGGGGGGAGACTTGGGCCGCGATGCGCTGCACACGCCGGGTCATCTCATCAGCGGCGCGGCGCGAGAAGGTGAGCAGCAGCAACCGATCCGGATCGGCCCCGTGTGCGAGCAGATGCGCGACCCGATGCGCGAGGGTGGCCGTCTTGCCCGTGCCGGCGCCGGCAATGATCAGCAGGGGGTCGCTGACACCTCCCGGGCCAATACCGTGGGTCGCCGCCTCGCGCTGGACGTCGTTGAGACGGGCGAGATAAGCCGGCGGGGTGACAATTACGTCGTTCATGCGGGGCAGGCGGCGGGATCGGTCGGAGCGAGGTTGCGGGGGCAGCTGAAACGATGCGGCATGGACAGGGTGGATTCCTCGAAGGTTGCCAGTGTATACATGAGTCTTCGCTGCAATGGGCCGAAACGATTCCGGATGAAGGCTACGACAGCGGGTGCGATAGCAACTTCGAGGCCGCCAGTAACATCGGGTTATCGGAAAGACCGCATTGACCACGCTGGACAAGGCAAGGATACTCTACCCTCTTTGCCGCAACCGCCCCCTTCTCCCGAACCGTCCATTTCGTCATGGCCCCCAAGATCGCTGAACGCATGCTCCTCTCCGGCAACGAAGCCGTTGCCCTCGCCGCACTGAATGCCGGGTGTCGCCTCGGCACCGGCTACCCTGGAACGCCCTCCACAGAAATCCTCGAGGCTTTCGCCGTGCTGGGCGGCAAGGCGCAATGGGCGCCGAACGAGAAGGTCGCCCTCGAGGTCGGTCTCGGTGCGGCCTTCGGCAACGCCCGCGCCCTGGTGACGATGAAACACGTCGGCGTCAACGTGGCGGCCGACGTGCTGTTCACCGCGGCCTACACCGGCGTGACCGGGGGCCTGGTACTCATTTCCGCCGACGATCCCGGCATGGCGTCGAGCCAGAACGAGCAGGACAACCGCCAGTACGCGCGTGCCGCCGGCGTGATCATGCTCGAACCGGCGGACTCGCAGCAGTCATACGATTTCACCGGCGCGGCCTTCGCCCTGTCCGAGCAATTCCAGCTGCCGGTGATGCTGCGCATGACCACCCGCGTCTGCCACTCGAAGAGCATCGTGGCGCAGACCGCCCTGCCCCAACCGCCCGGCGATCCGCGCTTCGAGCACGACATCCCCTCGCGGGTGATGATCCCGGCCTATGCCCGTCCCGCGCACCACCGGCTGCGCGACAAGCTGCGGCGCGCAGCCGCCTTTGCCGAGACCTGCGCTCAGACCGTCGTCGAACATCGTAGTCCGTCGCTCGGAATCATCGCCTCGGGCGTTACGGTAACCCACGCCCGCGAAGTCGCGCCGGACGCCAGCATCCTGCAACTAGGTCTCTCTTATCCGCTGCCGATGCAGGCGATCCGCGATTTCGTCGCGTCGGTCGAGCGGTGCGTCGTCATCGAGGAAGGCGATCCGATCCTCGTCACCGAATTGCGCGCCGAAGGGCTGGCGGTGGAAGGCAAGCCCGAGCGTTTCCGCTTCGGCGAACTCAATTCCGACCGCGTGCGGCGCATCCTGGAGCACAACGATTTACCCGAACCGAAGGTGGCGCCGGGCAAACCGCCCGCGCTGTGTGACGGCTGCTCGCACCGCCCCGTGTTCGAGGCATTGAAGCGGCTCGACTGCATCGTTTCCGGCGATATCGGCTGCTATTCGCTCGGCGTGCTGCCGCCCTTCACGGCAATGGACACCCTGGTGTGCATGGGCGCGAGCATCGGCGTCGGTCTGGGGTTGCGCCATGTCCTGCCGCCCGAACAGGCGCGTCGAGTAGTCAGTGTGATCGGCGATTCCACCTTCGTGCACAGCGGTTTTACCGGCCTCGCCGAAATGGTCTATAACCCGCCACCCGGCGGGCATGTGCTGATCATCCTCGACAACGGCACGACGGCGATGACCGGCCAGCAGGAGCATCCGGGCACCGGACGGGATCTCGGGCATCAGGCGACGGGACGGATCGTGTTCGAGGACGTGATTCGCGCCATGGGCATCGATTACGTGGTCACGACCGACCCGATGAACGAGGCGGTATCGCTGGACAACATGATCCGTGGCGCCCTCGACAGCGGCCGATTGGCGGTGATCGTCGCTCGGCGACCGTGCATTCTCGCGGCCCCGAAGATCCGCCAGTACGAGCGTGCCATCGGCGAGAAGCAGAGTGCCTGCGCGGCAGCCTGTGAGTGAGGACAGAGCAATGACGACGAATGTGGTGGTTGCAGGATTGGGTGGCCAGGGGGTGGTCAAGGCCTCCGACGTGTTGGCCGACGCGGCCTTTCGCTGTGGTCTTGACGTGAAGAAGAGCGAGATTCACGGCATGAGCCAGCGCGGCGGATCGGTCGCCAGCGACGTCCGTTTCGGTTCGAAAGTGCAGAGCCCGATGATCCCGTACGGCCAGGCCGATTTCCTGATCGTCGTCGCGCCAGACCAGATCGAGGTCAACCGGCACGTGCTGAAGAGCACGGGCATGTTGATTTCGCCCGAGTCGCTAGCGAAGGTGCCCGGCAAGCTACAGGCGAAGTCGATCAACGTCGCGCTGCTCGGTGTGTTGAGCACGGCGCTCGACATTCCCGTCGACGTGTGGGAAGAGGCGATACGCGCCAGCTTCGCCGAAAAACACCATCGCCTCAATCTGGAGGCATTCCAGCAGGGGCGAAGCGCCGCTGTGCACGCGTAGGGACGCATCGATACGCAACGCCCGGCGCCCAACAAATAAAGTAAAGGGAGAGCTTCATGATGCGGGAAAACTGGAACGATGTAGGTCTCGGCTTTCATCCGGTCAGCGCGCCGGACTATCTACCGGCGGCGCAACTGCGGGAATTGCAGCTTCGCCGGCTGAAGGCCGTGGTCGGGCGCGCCTACGCCCATGTCGTACCGTTCCGCGAGCGCATGGCCGAGCGCCGCATCACCCCCGATTCGATCGAAACCCTCGCCGACATCGCCAAATTGCCGTTCTCGATCAAGACGGACTTGCGCGACAACTACCCGTTTGGCCTTTTCGCCAGCCCGATGTCCGAGATCGTCCGCCTCCACGCCTCCAGCGGCACCACCGGCAAGCCGATCGTCGTGGCCTACACGCAGGAAGACCTGCAGGTCTGGTCGTCGGTGATGCTGCGCACCTTTTCGGCGGCGGGCGTTCATCGCGGCGACATCGTACAGAACGCCTACGGCTACGGGCTGTTCACCGGCGGACTCGGCGCCCATTACGGGCTGGAAGCCATCGGCGCCACGGTGGTACCCACGTCGGGTGGCAACACCGATCGGCAGATCATGCTGATGCGTGACTTCGGCGTCACGGGCATCTGCTGTACGCCCAGCTACTTCCTGCATATTATCGAGCGCGCCGGAGAGCTGTGCATCGATCTGCGCGAACTGCCGTTGCGCGTCGGCGTCTTCGGCGCCGAGCCGTGGTCGGACGGCATGCGTCTTCGCATCGAGAAGGACAGCGGCATCAAGGCGTACGACATCTACGGCCTGTCGGAAATCATCGGCCCGGGCGTCGGCAGCGAATGCTCGGCGCAGGCCGGGCTGCACATTTTCGAGGATCATTTCTATCCCGAGATCATCGACCCCGAAACCTGCCGCGTTCTGCCCGATGGCGAGGAAGGCGAGCTGGTCCTTACCACATTATCCAAGCGCGCGATGCCGATGATCCGCTACCGCACGCGGGACATCACGCGAATCATCACCGAGCCGTGCCCATGCGGCCGCACCGTGCGCCGAATCGCACGCGTCGGTCGCCGCAGCGACGACATGTTCATCATCCGCGGTGTCAACGTCTTCCCGTCGCAGGTCGAAACGGCGCTCCTCGCTGTGGAAGGTGTCCTGCCGCATTACCGGATCGTATTGACGCGCGAGCACGGCCTCGACCAGATGGGCATCGACGTGGAGGTTGGCGCCGAGGTGTTCAGCGACCAGGTCAGCGCGATGGAGTCCCTGCACCAGCGCCTGTCGCACTCAATCGAGCGCGTCACCGGAATCCGTGCCAAAGTGCGCCTCGTCGAGCCGCACAGCATTCCCCGCAGCGAGGGCAAGGCCCGTCGCGTGTGGGACGAGCGCAAGGACTGAGCGCCCGCGCCGATCATCAATTACTGCGGAGGTGAGTCATGAAAGTCACCCAGATCTCCAGCTTCATCGAAAATCGTCCCGGTCGCCTGCACGCGGCCTGCGTCGCACTCGCCAAGAAGGGCGTCAACATCAGCACGCTCTCTCTCGCCGACACGGCTGAATTCGGCATCCTGCGACTGATCGTTGCCGATCCCGCTGCCGGCAAGGCCGCGCTCGAAGAAGCCGGTTACATCGCCAAGCTGACCGAAGTGGTTGCCGTCGAGGTGAACGACGAGGCCGGCGGACTTGCTGACATCCTCGCCAAGGCCGACGCGGCCCTCCTCAACATCGAATACATGTACGCCTTCAGCACGGCCGTTGGCCGGCGCGCGGTTGTCATCATCCGTTTCACCGAACCCGATCGTGCCGTAGCGGAGCTGATGCGACAAGGCGTCAACGTGGTCGGTCCGGTGGATCTGCTCAAGGGATGAAGCCGAGTCCGGGGAGTCGGCGGGAAAGCGTCTGTCACCCGTGCCTCTGACGGCCTGATTCGCCCCCGACTTGCTCGCCGTCACCCGACGGTTTTCAGCCCGAGAACCCGGGACGGCGCTTCTCGACGAAGGCCCGTACGCCTTCCAGACCGTCCGGCGTCCGACTCAGTTCCGCGATCTGACGCGACTCGCGTTCCATCTGCGAGACCAGCGAGTCGTTCATCGCCAGGGCCATCAGCTTCTTCACCCCGCCGAACGCCCGTGTCGGCCCGGCGGCGAGTTTCGCGGCCAGCGCGTCGACCTCGGTCATCAACTCGGCCTGCGGCACGACGCGATTGACCAGCCCCCAGTCGAGCGCCTCCTGCGCGGAAATCGTCCGGTTGGTGATGAACAGTTCCATCGCCCGGCGGTAGCCGACCAGCCGCGGCAGCAGGTAGCTGGCGCTGCCGTCCGGCGTCAGGCCGATCAGCGTGTAAGCGCTGGCGAAGGTGGCATTGTCCGCGGCGATCGCCAGATCACACGCGGCGACCAAGCCCAGGCCGGCACCGGCGGTCACGCCATTGACCGCCGCGATCACCGGCGCGTCCATTGCCGTCAGCCGTGCGATGGCCATGTGCATGTAGCCGGTGACTTCCTTGAGCAGCAGGTCGACGGTCTCCGGGTCTTTGGCGAACGAGGCCACATCGCCACCGGCGCAGAAGGCCTTGCTGCCGCTCCCGGTCAGAACGACGGCGCGCACCGTGCGGTCCGAGCCGCAACGGTTGACGATGTCGCAGAGTTCTTTCACGCACTCCAGATCCAGCGCGTTATAGGCCTTGGGACGGTTGATCGTGATGCGGGCGATGTGGTTTTCGAGGCGGTAATCGAAGTTCGTGTAAGACATGATGGGCTTTCTTGTTGAAATGGGCGTTTCCGAATCCGTCATTCCGGGCTTGACCCGGAATCCAGTGGTGCACCTCTGGATCCCGTATATGGACTCCTCCCGTTTTGCAAGAGCGAGTTGAGATAGGGCAAATGGGTGCGACTGCGACCGTATATCCGACCTGTGTGTGGAACGAAGC
>NZ_JCANUT010000074.1:0-16347 GCF_059569095.1 Propionivibrio pelophilus DSM 12018
ATGATCGTGCGGCGAATCGCTTCTTCCTGCGCTTCACTCAGGCATCGCCCGTCGCCTCGCGCTCGGCCCCGTGCAGTCGGTCGAATGGCTGACCACCCGCCCTCAACAAACCGGTCAATCGTGGCGCGTACCGCCGGGTAGCTCAAGCCCGTCATCGCGACAATCTGCATGATCTTGATTGCCTTCTGGTGCAATCGAATCACTTGCTTGCGCCGCTCATGAAGTTGTTCCAGCGTTTGCTTTCTGGCGTTCTCTTTTTCCATCATCATCAGACACGAAAAATCCGGATAAGTTCATACTTCATCGGGCCGGATCAATATTATTCCCGCCTGGCTCGGAGCCGGACTCGAACCATATCAGGTAACAGCGACATCCCGCCATGAAAGACCGGGGCTATGGAGGGGGGAAAACGAACGCCAAGTAATAGTCCAGGGTCGGAGACTCCGTGGGAACTTGAGACCATTTGTGCCTTGGTCAGCAGGGCACGTCAAGCGTATAAGAGAGAGGCCTCGCGGAATACACTCCTTTTACAATACGCATAAAATTGCATTTTATCCGGTAAATGTCGTTTAATACGCAAAATTGTGCGTGCTATGGAACGTGGCTCTTTCGGTATGACGTGGGGTCATTATTGGGCGGCAATTGTGACAACCGACCTCTGAAAGGGGGGAAGATTGAAAACGTTTCACACGCTCGAAGAGCTGGAAGCGCTCCTAGGTGAGCATCTGCGGAATCTGCGTCTGCATCGCAACATTGACCAAAAAACGCTTGCTGCGCGCGCGGGCGTAAGTTGCCGGGCATTGCAAAATCTTGAAGCAGGCGCCGGCTCATCGGTCAAGACGCTATTATCGGTTGTTCGCGCACTTGACCGCGAAGATTGGCTAGACGGCATTGCGCCAGCAACTATCAATCCGTTAACAATGCTGAAATCGTGTAAAGCACGTCAGCGCGCCGGCACCAAACGCAAGCAGCGCAGAGAGATTATTTAAAGCTCGGATGAGAAGCTTGCCAGTTGCAGCAGTTGCGAAAGGCTTCAAAGCGAATACCGGTTTTCTCGCAAGCTTCTGTCCTGGGAGCATCATTGTTGTTGAGACAAAAGCCGGCGACGGCCCCTGAAAAGCCCAAACCGCGCAGCTACTTGCGTTACATTTGCGGTACTCTTTTACATCTTCTCTGGCGAATTGAAAAATGACACGCAAGACCGATACCCTCAACCTTCGTGTCACTCCTGAACTGAAGGAATTGATTCGATTGGCGGCAGAGGGGGAGCACCGAACGATTGCCAATTTCGTTGAGGTACTCGTCAGGGAATATTGTAACGAACACGGTATCGCTGTTCCGGCCAAGCAGCCGCAGAGCC
This sequence comes from Propionivibrio pelophilus DSM 12018, assembly GCF_059569095.1. Lineage (NCBI taxonomy): Bacteria > Pseudomonadati > Pseudomonadota > Betaproteobacteria > Rhodocyclales > Rhodocyclaceae > Propionivibrio > Propionivibrio pelophilus. The sequence continues at coordinate 1,361 of NZ_JCANUT010000074.1, forward strand.
GCTGAGCTGACCAGGGGGATTGATGGACGTCTTTCAGTTTCGCGAGCACCTCGTCGCCGAGTACGAGCAGTTCACTCGTAGTTTTACGCGCATTCGAGCTGACGACATTAGGAACTTCGTCAACGAGCAGTACGCCAGTCAAAAGTATTGGCCAGAGCCACTCATCCAAATCAATCCGAATTTTAAATCTGGAGGAACGGTCGACGAATTTGTCGCAGCTGGTCAGCTCAGTGCGCAGTGCGCAGATATCTTCCGCCTTGGTAAGTCTCCGTCATCGGCAGGCGTCTCGTTGCCATTACACAAGCACCAGGCAGAAGCCATAAGCTTGGCCGCCGCCGGTGAAAGTTATGTGCTGACTACGGGTACGGGCTCCGGAAAATCACTGAGCTACTTCATTCCCATCGTAGACGCTTGCCTAAAGGCGAAGACAGCCGCTCCCAAGCCGTGTACGCGAGCCATCGTCATCTACCCGATGAACGCTTTGGCTAACTCGCAGTTAGAAGAATTGAAAAAGTTCCTGGGGTCGAACCCTGGGGAACGGGCGGTGACTTTCGGTCGCTACACCGGGCAGGAATCTGACGAAGAACGGCAGGCCATGGCGGCCAATCCGCCCGACATTTTGCTTACCAACTTCATGATGCTCGAACTGCTGATGACTCGGCAGAACGACATCGACAAGGCGGTGATGCGCAACGCCAGGGGCCTGCGCTTTCTCGTGCTTGATGAGTTGCACACCTATCGCGGCAGGCAGGGCGCAGACGTTGCTCTGCTCGTTCGACGCGTGAGAGAGGCTCTGGCCGAAAACCTCGTCTGTATCGGCACCTCAGCAACAATGGCGACCGAGGGAACCCAGATGGCACGCAATGCTGTCGTTGCCGGTGTCGCGTCCCGCCTGTTTGGCACCCATATCCCCGACCGGAACATCATCTCTGAGACCTTGCGTCGGACTACACCGGAGCAGGACACCCTGGCGGATGTCGCTGGCCGACTCGGCGAGGCCATTCGTGCTGGGATACCCTTGGAGGCAGACTTCAAGACGCTGGCAGCTCACCCAGTCTCAGTATGGGTTGAGCTGACCCTAGGCTTGACCTACGAGGACGATAAACCGCGCCGCGCCCGCCCTCGCACACTGGCCGAGGCTGCAAAACTTCTGAGCGAGGCATCAGGAGAGACGACCAGCACCTGCCTCGACTACCTGCAACGCTTCATGTTGCTGGCCTACGCAGTTACCGATGAATCAGGAAAATCGCTGTTTGCGTTCAAGCTGCACCAGTTCATTGCTGGTGGCGGCAAGGTCTACGCAACGCTGGAGGCTGCCCGTCACCGTGCCATCACACTCGATGGGCAGCAGTATGTGTCGGGTGATACTGACCGCCTTCGCCGGTACTACCACGTCCATTTTTGCCGTGACTGCGGGCAAGAGTACTTGCCTGTCTGGGATGCCGAAAGTGCAGAAGGGCGCACCTTTAATGTGCGCAGCATTGAAGAGCGCCAGCACGAGGACGACCAGATAAAGTTTGGCTTCCTGCTACCCAGTTTGGATGGCTGGGACCCATCAGACCCTGAACGTTACCCTGAAGGGTGGGTGGAAGAACGCGCGGACGGTGAATGGCGCATTAAACCTGACAAGCGCAAGTTCATTCCACAATCCGTCAATGTCCGGGCCGATGGCGTGACAACCGCAGGGTTGGGGCTCACAGCCTGGTTCATCCCCGGAGCCTTTCGCTTCTGCCTTGCGTGTGGCACGGTTCACACCACTGCGGGCAAAGATGCGCTCCGTCTGACCTCTCTGTCAGGCGAAGGCCGCAGTTCGGCCACGACTATGCTGACCCTGTCGGCATTGAGCTATCTCTACGAGCAAGACCACCAGCTCTCAGCGGATGCCAAGAAGGTTCTAGGGTTTTCCGACAACCGACAGGATGCAGCGCTTCAGGCCGGGCACTTCAATGATTTCTTGCAGGTCTTGTTGACCCGCGCTGCGCTTCTTTCGGCCGTGGACAAAACGCCTTCCAAGAAGCTGAGCGAAAAAGAGGTTGCGAACGCAGTCTTTGAAGCCCTTGGCTTTCATCGTGATGACCCTTCGGTTCGTTCCGAATACATGCAGCAGCCTGAAGTTAAGGGAAACACACGTCGTCAGGTACAAGAGGCGATGCGTGGCATCTTGGGCTATCGAGCGTATTTCGACCTGCGTCGCGGCTGGCGGTTTAATAATCCCAACCTGGAACAACTGGGCCTGGTTCGCATCGACTATCAGGATATTGATGACCTCGCAGCAGATGCTTCCGAGTGGGTAAATGCCCCGCTGGTGCTGCAAGCAGCCAAGCCGAATGAACGGGTCATGGTCTTGCGTACGCTGTTCGATTTCATGCGCCAAGGCTTGTGTATCGCCACGCGCTATCTCGACAGAACGGAACTAGACCAGCTGCGTACCCAAAGCTATGCCAATCTGTGCGAACCTTGGGGCTTCACCGAAGACGAGCGTCCCCAGTCGGCCAAATGGTTCGTCACGAGCCGTCCCAAGGAGGAAAGTGACCGCAAGGGTCGTCGCGTCAATCTTGATGATTTTCTTGTCTTTGGTTCCAGCCGGTCTCGTCTGGGCAAGTACTTGCGCAAGAGCAGCGCCTGGGGTGGTGCCAATCCATACTATAGTCAGGTCAATGATAAAACCTATCAAGATGTCATTGCCGCCCTGCTGAAGGCGGCAGAGTCCTATGGACTAGTCCGTAAGGAAGAGACCGACGTTGGTCTTACCGGCTGGCAACTGAATGGCACTGCTTTGGTTTGGGCGTCAGGCTCGGGCGAGAGTCAACGACAGGCGGACGACAACACGTTCTTCCGCAGCCTCTACAAGAATATTGCTTCACTGCTCGACAACCCGGTTCATCAGCTCTTCGATTTTGAAGCTCGGGAACATACAGCTCAAGTTGAGCAAATCGACCGCATGGAGCGTGAGGCACGTTTCCGTTTCACCGAGAAAGACCGAACGGAATGGCAGAACAAGAATGGTACGGCCCTGGAGTGGCTCCCGGTGTTGTTCTGCTCACCCACAATGGAGCTTGGCGTCGACATCGCGTCGCTGAACACGGTCTACATGCGCAACGTGCCGCCAACGCCAGCGAATTATGCACAGCGCAGCGGCCGAGCGGGCCGAGCAGGCCAGCCAGCGTTGGTCATTACTTACTGTGCTGCCCAGAGCCCTCATGACCAGTATTATTTCCGTGACCCAGTCCGCATGGTCCATGGACAAGTAAACGCGCCAACGCTGGACCTCGCCAACCTTGAGCTTATCAAAAGCCACATGCATGCTATCTGGCTGGCCGAGACCGGGAGAAAGCTTGGCAATAGTGTCCGCGACCTACTGGACATGAATCACCCGGAGTCCCTCCCGGTGAACGAAGATATGGCGTCGGACCTGGACAAGCCTGACGCGAAGAGACGGGCTCACGCCCGAGGTCTCATGGTGCTGGGCATGCTCAAGGACGAACTCACGCCGCAGCGTGCCCCTTGGTTCAGTGACGTGTGGGCTGAAACGGTCTTCCAACGTTGCTACATTGAGTTCAATTTGGCCTTGCAGCGCTGGCGTGACCTCTACCGCGCAACTGCCCAAGCGATTGACCTGAATTTCAAAATCGAGAACAACCCGGCTGCGAGCGAGCGTGAACGGCGAGAGGCCCAACAACGCCACAACGAGGCCCGGAAACAGCGTGACTTGCTACTGGCGGGCGACAGCGCCTTTAACAGCGATTTCTACACATACCGTTACATGGCCAGTCAGGGGTTTTTACCTGGCTACAACTTCCCACGCCTGCCACTGCTGGCTTATCTGCCTGCTCGTCGTGGGCACATCGGACGCGAGAGTTTCCTGTCGCGCCCGCGTTTTTTGGCGCTCGGCGAGTTCGGGCCTTACAGCCTTATCTATCACGAGGGGAGCGAGTATCGAGTCACAAAAGCCCTGTTGACCATCACGGGGCAAGACCAGGTCAGCGACGGAGCCCGTCTTCCGACGGAAGTCGCGCGGTTGTGTCCCGCTTGTGGCTACGGCCACTTCCGTTCTCAACGTGATGCTGACCGCTGTGTTTCCTGTGGCGCTTCGCTAAGCGGCGCCCAGGAAGTAAAGAACCTCTATCGCATCGAGAACGTCTCCACGAAGAGGGCGGAGCGTATCACCGCCAACGAGGAAGAGCGTGTTCGTCAAGGCTACGAGATGCAGACTACGCTGCAGTTTGCTGAGGCGGATGGCAAACTGCAGATGGTGACGACGGTTGCTAGCGACGAACAAGGGCCTTTGCTCGAGTTGCAATACGGCCCCACAGCTACGGTTTGGAGAATGAATTTCGGCTGGCGCCGCCGCAAGGAAAAGACGATTCAAGGTTTCATGATGAACCCCGTCACGGGCCACTGGGTCGGTGGTGTCGACGATGGCAATGGCGAAGCTGAATCGGATGTCGATGCGCCTCCGGACAAGACGCCTCCGCAACGTATTGTTCCCTACGTTGAAGACCGCCGAAACATCCTCATTGTCCGACCGCACTTTCGGTTGGGCAAACTCTCTGCCGAGACGCTCACCACGCTCCAGTACGCTTTGAAGCGAGGCATTGAGGCGGTGTATCAACTCGAAGAGAGCGAGCTGATGGCTGAGCCTCTTCCAACGCGTGATAACCGGCAGTCCATCCTGTTCTTCGAGGCTGCCGAAGGCGGCGCTGGTGTATTAACGCGGTTGGCGACAGAGCCAACGGCTATAGCAGGCGTGGCAGCCAAGGCTTTGGAGGTAATGCACTATCTGCTACCAGCAACCGGTCAGTGGTTGCGCGATACCTTGGAGGAGGAGCGCGATGCGGATGGACAACCCTTGTGCGAGGCCGGCTGCTATCGATGCTTGCTGTCCTACTACAACCAGCCAGACCACACGCTCATCGACCGCAAAGATAAGGAGGCGGGCGGACTGCTGCTGGATGTCCTTTGCCGATTGACCCGAGCCAGCACAGTTCAAGGCAGTCAAGGGCGGGCGCCGGAGCAGCACGATGCGGAACTGTCACGCACGGCCGGCAGTAGCCTGGAGCAGGCTTGGTTGGACCATGTCAATGACAACGGTTATCGCAAGCCGGACCACGGCCAACACACCATTGCCGCGGCGAGTGCGTGCGCGGATTTTTTCTACGACGACCTCCACCTGGCAGTCTTCATCGATGGCCCTCATCACGATGTCGAGGGTCAGAAACAAAAGGATGCTGATATCAATCGCAAGCTCGACGAACTGGGCTACCTATTCGTGAGGTTCCCAAAAGAGACCACGAGCTGGCCCGATATATTCAATAACAACTCGGACCTGTTTGGTCCTGGCAAGAACTGAGTCGATATGAATGCTCCTCTACCGGAGTTTCTTCCGGGAAGCCTGATTTCCGCTCGTGGCCGCGAGTGGATTGTGCTGCCCGAGTCCGATACCACCACACTGCACCTGCGCCCCTTGGGCGGCGGCGAGCGCGACGAAACTCTTATCTTTCTGCCGCTCGAGCGCCAGCCGGTTCAGCCGGCAACATTCCCTTGGCCCACGCTTAACCAAGCCCGAAATCACTCGGCCAGTCAACTTTTGCTGGATGCCTTGCAGCTCAAATTGCGCAGTGGTGCCGGGCCCTTTCGCAGTTTTGGCAACATTGCGGTTGAGCCTCGGGCCTACCAGCTTGTTCCCCTGTTGATGGCCCTGAAGCTGCCTACCGTGCGTCTGCTAGTTGCTGATGACGTCGGTATTGGAAAGACCATTGAAGGTGCTCTCATTGCTCGCGAACTTCTCGACCGAGGAGAAGTCCAGCGGATGGCCGTGCTCTGCCCGCCGCACTTATGCGAGCAATGGCAGCGTGAACTGGCCGAGCGCTTCCACATCCATGCCGTGTTGGTGCGCTCAAACACCGCCGACCGGTTGGAGCGCGAGCTGCCTCCTGGCACATCCGTGTTCGACGCGCATCCGTTCACGGTGGTGAGCTTGGACTACGTCAAATCCGAACGTAGACGCGAAGCCTTCCAGCGATTCTGTCCCGAATTCGTCATTGTGGACGAGGCTCACACTTGCACCCAGGGAGGACAAGGTCGGCAGCAGCGCTATCAACTGCTCAAAGGCCTGGCTGAAGATACCAACCGCCACATGGTGCTGTTGACCGCCACGCCGCACAGCGGTGACGAAGATGCGTTCTTCAACCTATTGGGTCTGTTACGCACTGACTTTACACTGCTGAAGGACCTGCCGAGTACCCAGAGAAGCGACCTGCGTGAGGCGCTGTCGCGCCACTTCGTCCAGCGGCGCCGGCCTGACATCGCCGAGTGGCAGGATGCCTCCATGTTCCCTGACCGCAAGACGGCTGAAGTGACCTACCGCCTCACTGGTGCTTGGGGGCAGCTATTTAATGACGTGTTGGCATACGCTCGCGAGCTCGTTGAACGTGCCGAGGGACAAGGCCTGCGCGAGCAGCGCATGAAATGGTGGGCTGCGCTTGCCTTGTTGCGATGCATCTCTTCGTCGCCAGCCGCGGCTGTCAATTCTCTGCGTACTCGGCTGCATGGCGTTCAGGAGGACGAGAGCGAGTCTGAAACGCTGTCCCTGGAGGACCTGGAGCTTCAAGCCAGCGACCGTGTTCTGGATGGAACGGACGACGCACTGTCGACGGATGACATTGAACCCGGTGCGCAAACGGGAGATTCTGAGCGGCTTCGAGAACTAATTGCCGCAGCGGATTCACTGGCCGGTAGTCAAAAGGACCCAAAGCTGGCCAAGTTGCAGGAGCATCTCGCTTTGCTGCTCAAAGAAGGCTTCCAGCCGGTTGTTTTCTGTCGCTATATCGCCACGGCGCATTATCTGGTGGCCTACCTGCGCGACAAGTTCAAGTCCGTCACGGTCAAGGCTGTGACCGGGGAACTTACACCTGGCGAGCGAGAAGCCGCCGTCGAGCAACTGGGTGACAGTGAGACCCGTATCCTGGTGGCCACGGACTGCCTCTCCGAAGGTGTCAACCTTCAAAACTTGTTTACGGCCGTGGTTCACTATGATTTGAGTTGGAATCCTACCCGTCACGAGCAACGGGAAGGTCGTGTCGACCGCTTCGGTCAGAAGGCTCGTGAAGTCCGCAGCACCATGCTTTACGGGGAAGACAATCCGGTGGATGGTGCCGTCCTGCAGGTCATCCTGCGCAAGGCAGAGAGTATCCGCAAGGAGCTGGGGGTTCTGGTGCCGATGCCCGATAACGAGGGCAAGCTGACTCAGGCGCTGCTGAACGCCGTTCTCCTGCGCAAGGGAGCGGCCATAAACGCGCAGTCGCAGCTCGACCTGTTTAGCGAACCCGCCAGGGAAATCGAGCTGGCATGGCAGAGCGCCAAAGAAAAGGCCAAGCAGAACCGCTCCATTTTCGCGCAGCGCCGTCTGAAACCAGAGGATGTACTGCCCGAGTGGCGCAAATCGGCCGCGGTATTGGGAGGCGAGGCCGACGTTGAGCGCTTCGTCAGTCGTGCCGCTGCCAAACTGGGAGCACCGTTGGAGTCGGCGCGCGGATATTTCAAGCTATTGACCGAGTATCTGCCTCAGCCCATTCGCGAACGGCTCAGCGCCGAAGGCATTGAGGGCACGCTGCGTATCGACTTCCATCAGCCTGCAGCACAGAGCGCAGTGTTTATTCACCGTACCCATCCTTTGGTGGTGGTGTTGGCGGACATCCTGCTTGAGCAGGCGCTCGACGTCACCAACGGTTCCTGTGATGACAGCGCGGTCGCTCGCGCCGGGGCCGCCTTTGTCGGTAACGTTCAGCTCAAGACCACTGTGTTGTTGCTGCGTATGCGACACCAACTCAGCGTTACGCACGGCAGCCAGGCACGCCTTATTCTCTGCGAGGAATCTGTCGCCGTGGCCTCGGCAGGTGCTGCTCCGTTCGAGTTGCTGGTTGCCGAGCAAGCCCGTGAACTGCTGGGTGCCGAGGCCACCCGCAACATGCCGCCCCCCTTGCGAGACCGCCAACTGCAAAGCGCGCTTGATGGGCTGCCAGCATGGCAGCCGCAACTGGAAGCCATTGCCAAAGCACGTGCCCAAGAACTTCTGCAAGACCATCGGCGAGTTCGTGAGGCGGCTGATGCCAAAGGCACCTACCAAGTCACCGCCAACCTGCCAGTGGACGTAATGGGTGTTTACGTGCTGCTTCCTGCTGCAGCAACGCAAGGCGAGGGAGCCTGATTTTATGGCACGCAAGAAGACTACTACCTTGGCTTACAACGCCATCAGAATTGAAGGCGGGCTCATCCCTGCAGACGAGCTCACCCGCCTGACTACTTTGGTCGACCCCGCCGCGACAGAACAGGCTGAGGCACACTACAGAATCTCCAGGGGCCTGAAGCTTCGCGACGAGATTGGTCGTGACTTCAAGATTGCTCTGACTCTCTGGCAAGATTTTCAGGCGTTACGCAAGCGCACCGACGTCAATGCCCATGAGGTCACTGTTCGGGAGTTGTTGCTTCCATTAATGCGAGACGTGTTGCATTTCGCAGATATTGGACGTTGTGCAGCCACCGAGACAAGTGGACATAGCTATGCGATTGGACATGCGGCAGAGGGCGGTCGCGTGCCATTGGTCTTTGCGGCGCATGACCAGCCACTGGATGCGGCAACTGAGCGCTTCGGAGAAGCTCACCCGGATACCGGCAAGGTTCGGAGGCGCAGCCCCTATATGCTGGCCCAGGAGGCACTCAACGCGTCCGATACTTCCCTTTGGGCCATCGTTACCAACGGTCTAACGTTGCGCATCCTGCGCGACAACCCCAGCCTGACTCGGCCGGCGTACGTCGAAGTAGACCTGGAATCCCTCTTCAACGAAGAGCTTCATCCTGACTTTACTGCGTTTTGGTTGCTAGCTCACGCCAGTCGGTTCGGTACTCCCTCAGGCGAGCCGACCAATTGCGTATGGGAGCGCTGGCGCGCAACAGGTCAGGCCGCAGGCGTTACCGTGCGCACTAATCTGCGCTATCAAGTTGCAGATGCCTTGCGTGCGCTCGGTACGGGTTTCTTGTCCCACCCAGCCAACGGAAGGCTGCGAGCTGCTCTCCAGCGCTTGGAGGGGGAAGATGGTGCTTTGTGCCGTCAAGCTTTCTTCGAGGAGTTGCTGCGGCTGGTCTACCGCCTTATCTTCCTGTCTACTGTCGAGGACCGAACCGACAGAACCAGCGGGCACCCCCTCATATTTACCCCCGACGCACCGCCAGAGGTCCGACAGCGATACCTGTCGGGCTACTCGATGGCTTGGTTGCGGGAGCGGGCAGCGAGGCGCAGCCAGCACGACCGACATTCGGACTTGTGGCAGGCGCTTGCTATCACCTTTCGCTCGCTGGCGAGAGGCGAACCACATTTGGGGTTGCCTCCGCTCGGGGGACTTTTTGACATAGACCAGTGCGAGTGGCTCGATAATGCACAGTTGGAAAACCGCTGGTTGCTGACGGCGGTGTATCAGTTGGGCTGGTTCCGCGCCGAAGGTGGTCTGACCCGAGTCAACTACCGCGACATGGGCCCGGAAGAGCTGGGCAGCGTTTACGAAAGCCTGCTGGAGTTGGTACCCGACTTACAGATGCTAGCTCAACCAGCATCAGCACGTTTCCTCTTTGTCGGCGACGACGACAGCGAAGGCAGCACTAAAGGTAACACACGCAAGCTGACCGGTAGCTACTACACCCCGGATAGCTTGGTGCAGGAACTAATCAAGACTGCACTGGAGCCCGTCATCACGGAGACGGTGCGCGCCAACCCCGAGCGCCCAGTCGAAGCCCTGCTCGGTCTCACCATCTGCGACCCTGCTTGCGGCAGCGGCCACTTCTTGCTGTCAGCGGCTCGTCGTTTAGCCGACGAGGTGGCCTTGCACCGTGCTTTGGCGGAACGTGAAGGTGGCGCCCCCACCCCCGTTGACTATCGCCACGCCCTGCGTGATGTGGTCAGCCACTGTATCTTTGGGGTGGACAAGAACCCCATGGCAATTCAGCTGGCCAAGACGGCATTGTGGCTGGAGGCATACTCGCCCGACCGTCCTCTATCCTTCGTAGACCACCATCTTCAGGTCGGTGATGCGCTGCTGGGGGTTTTGGACCCCAAAGTGCTGGAGAACGGTATCCCGGATGAAGCCTATACAGCACTTTCTGGCGATAACAAGGCCGTAGCATCCGCTCTGAAAAAGCGAAATAAGGCCGACCTCAAGAGCTGGAAGGCGATTGCTTCCGGTGACCTGTTTACAAAGGCGGGGCACGCCATTAGGGCGGTAGCGGTAGAAACGTTGTCTGACGACTCTCCCGAGAACATTGCAGCCAAGCGCGCTGCTTGGCTTGAAGCGCAGGCCGTCGCCCAGCGTTCCACGCTGGCGCGCTTAGCCGATACTTACGTGGCCGCGTTCCTTGCGCCGAAGCTGGCCAATACGGGTGAACAGGTTCCACTTTCTGGTTACTTGTGGGGCGTGCTCAGCGGCCAGGCACCGAGGGCCGATTTGGAAGAAGTGGCGCAGTACCTGTGCCGCACTCACTGTGTGTTCCATTGGTGGCTCGCTTTCCCGCAGGTCGCTGCAAGAGGGGGCTTCTCGGTGATGCTGGGTAACCCACCTTGGGAGCGAATCAAACTGCAAGAGGAGGAGTTCTTCGCGAGTCGCAGTCCGCTGGTGGCCAAGGCGAAAAACAAGGCCGAGCGTGGACAGCGCATCGAGTGGTTGCGTGAAGGTCTCCTACTTCACAATCTGAATCCGGAGTTGGAGCAAGCGGAGGGGCTGACACCGCCGAATAAGGCGGAAGTGGCGCTTTACGAGGCGTTCATCACTACCCGTCGGGGAGCGGAGGCTGCAAGCCTATTTGCGCACGATGGCAGGCGTTACCCACTTACTGGCGTCGGCGACGTCAATACTTACGCGCTGTTTGCAGAGACCTACCTTGAAGCCACGTCGCCGCATGGCCGCGCTGGCTTTATCGTGCCTACGGGAATCGCGACCGATGACAATACGAAGGTCTTTTTCTCAGGGTTGGTGCGAGACAGGCGGTTAGCCTCACTATTTAGCTTCTATGAGATTCGCAGATGGTTTCCCGGCACTGACGACAGGAAGGCTTTCTGCCTACTCACGGTCGGCTCGAAACAGGACGCTGAGTTCGCCTACGACATCGAGAACTGGGACGACTTCGTCAAAGTTGAGAAACGCTACAAGCTCACTGCGGATGAATTCGCAGCACTGAATCCGAATACGCTCACGCTCCCTGTGTTTCGTAGCAAATACGACGCTGAGCTGACCAAAAAGCTTTACCGCGCGGCGCCGGTACTCATCCGTGAAGAGCAAAAATGCCCTGAGGGAGAACTTCTCGAAGTCGAAAACAACCCCTGGGGCCTCAGTTTTCAGCGAATGCTGGACATGTCGACCGACAGCGGCCTGTTTCTTGACCAGTCAAACGGTGAATCCGACCAGTCCGACGCATTCCGCTGCCTGCCTCTGTATGAGGCCAAAATGGTTCACCAGTTCGACCACCGCTGGGCTACCTATATCGATGCGCCTGACAAACCGGGAGGTTTGGACACAGCCGACTTGAGTGCTGCACAGAAGAGTGACCCAGCCCATACCGTGCGACCCCGCTACTGGGTGTCTGAACGAGAAGTGCTTGCCCGCATCGCCCGTGTGCCAGCGCGCGTAGCGCGAGCTTGGCTAGCAGGGCATGCAGCGGCTCCGAGTGAAGCTCGAGACAACACTCAAGCCGAATTGCTGTTGGCCTTGGCTGCTTGGGTAGCCGGAGAGCTGTTCACCCGAGCGGTGGGAGCGCAGGCGGGAGGTACGCAGCCGGGGCAAACTGGCTGGTCGCAACAACATACGCTGCCTCACATTCTCGCAACCGAAGCGCAGCTAAAAGCGCGCTTTGGGCTCCTATCTGGGACATTGCTGAGCATAGGACTAACAACCAAGAAAAACATGCTCGAGTTTCCCAAGTGGGCACGGCAAAACATCAATATTCGCCTAGCAGATGTCGAGCTTGACTCTCTGGAGAGAGCGCTACAGCACGTTCCCGTGACGAGTGCGTTGTTGGATTTGTTAGCCGAATGGATGGACCAGCGCAGCCCACGTTGGTTGATGGGGTGGCGGGATATCTGCCGTAGTACGGACGAGCGGACCGTGATTGCGTCCGTGGTGCCTAGAGTCGGCGTTGGGCACAAGATGCCGGTCTTTCGTTTCGGCGATGCAATTACTGCGCAATTGGCAGCCGCTTTTCTGGCGAATCTTAACTCGATGACGCTGGACTACGTTGCGCGGCAGAAGATTAGTGGCTCATCGCTTACCTATCACTACCTCAAACAGTTCGTCATCCTCCCACCTGAGCGCTACACACCCACTGCTCTGGAGTTCATTGTTCCCCGCATCCTCGAGCTCACTTACACCACCCACGACTTGAGACCGTGGGCCGACGACTTGTCATCTTTTGACCCACGCCCTGCCGCTGAGCGCAACCGACCGTTCGCATGGAATCCTGAGCGCCGTGCCCAACTTCGCGCTGAACTGGACGCCTACTATGCTGGCCTCTACCGCTTGTCCCGTGATGAATTGCGCTACATTCTTGACCCCGCTGATGTGATGGTCTCCGACTATCCAAGCGAAACCTTCCGCGTGCTCAAGAACAACGATATACGAGAGTTCGGGGAATACCGTACTCAACGCTTGGTATTGGCGGCGTGGGACAGGCTGAGCGCAGGTTCTTCGCTGATACTGCCGGGCGTGCCAGCAGTAGCCCCTCAGTTCAGTGCTCTCGGAATAATTCGCAACGAAGATGAGGCACTACTTGCTGGACTTGTCGTTGCGTTGGTCGAGCATCGTGCAGAGGGGATTCCGTTATCGGAGCTCCAGTCTATCGTGGCTCGTTCTATGAACGCGGGGTTGTACTTGGGAGAGGCGGACGGAGCGCGACTCTCAGAACTTTCCAACTCATCGCGTGTTTTGATTTCTGTTGCGCAATTGCTGGACCGCATCCTTCCCATCGTCCAGCGTTTGGTGTCCGGAGGAGTCCTGAGCCGACTACCTCGCGCTGGCGAGGCGGTATTTGCCCGTGGTGCTGCAATGCTGCCTGGCGATGTGCATAAAGTTCCGGAACATACAGAGGTCGCACAACTTCTGTTGAAAGCCGAGTCACGGCGTCTCGAATCTGCCCGGCCGGAAATGTCAAACAGCGAAACCGTATCAAGGCCGACAGGGACAAGGTAGAGCACGTGAAGAAGCGATGGCTTGAGGGTTACGAACCGGTTCGCCAAAAGCCCCGCTTGTGGGTAGAGAAGCTCTGGCTGGTCGAATCCCGCGAGCCATTAGTGCTGACCCGTTCCGTTGACTTGCATCCGGGCTTGAACATCGTCTGGGCTCGAGAGTCCGCCTCGAAGAAAGTATCAGGCCTGGCCAGCGCAGGGCACGGGGTCGGAAAGACATCGTTGTGCCTGTTGATGCGGTATGTGTTGGGCGACGATGCTCCTGCTATTTCGACGTTGCGCGAGAAAGCCTCAGTAAGTATTCCGAAAGGCGGCGTTGCTGCCAAAGTGCACGTCGACGGGACTGCCTGGCTGGTGTTTCGACCCTATGGGGCGTACGGTCATTCCGTTGGAGCTACCTGTGGGACGTTGGAGTCGCTGTTCCAAAACGCCGCCTCAAATGAGTTTCAAGAATATCTTCGTGCCCTTGAACTTTTCTCAATAGGCCGACTCGCGGCCCAGTCGTTACCGGGCACAAATCAACCTCTCCGCTGGCGCCATTTGCTGGCTTGGTGCATCAGAGACCAGCGTACTCGCTTTGACGGCTTTTATCACTGGCGAGACGGTGAGGGTTTAGGTTTCACGCGCCCTCGGCGCGACCCTCCCTTGTTCGTTGGCTCTGTGCTTGGACTTGTGGACGTGGGGTTGGACCAACTCCTTCGCGAAATGGAGTCGAAGCAAGGTCAGTTCGATAGTGCCAAGGAGCGAATACCTGAATTGGAACGCGCGCCTGCCTACGCTATTTCGCATGCAGAACGGCAACTGCGTGTTCGCGTTCGCTTGGGTGAAGACGAGCCGCTATTCGAAACGCTGTTGGGTGATTCCGTCGAAGCCAGACTAAAGGCAACACTGGCGACAGCAGAGCAAGCCGAGGCGGGGTGGGAGCAGGAAGCCGAGCAAGCTGAAGACAAACTCGCAGCTGAACAGGTGCTGTTGGAACGCCTGATTGACAAACTGAAGCGAGCGGAAGTTGAACTGGGCATCGCAAGAGCCTTGGTTGACGCCAATCGTGCAGATTTTGAGCGCTTGACGAAATCGCGCGCGGACCTGGAGATGCTTGAGGGTCGATGTGACCTTGGTGACGTCGAGTTCGCTGCGTGCCAGCACATTATGGAACGCAAGAGCGCGGTCAATATGACTTGGTTTCGTGACGGGAAGGAAGTCAAGGCCAATGCACCAGAGCGAATGCAACAGGCGGCCCAGTGCCAGGCAGGCTGTGAGCAAGCGGAGTCTGCCGTGGCTGAGCAGAAAACGCGAGTTTCGACTCAACGAGCAGAACTCCGGCGGCTACGCGTTCGAATCGCAACCAGCGAGAGTTCTCGTTTGCTCCTCAAGAAGTCATGGGATGAGTTGCAGCTTTTGTACATACAGAAAACGCAGGGTGTTGAATCTGCCGAATTGAGGTAGGTCGTCAACCGTAGAGTCCAACGGGTTAAGCGGCTATCTGTTTTGCATGGTATTGCTGGGTGAATTGTGCCGGCGACAGATAGCCCAGTCTCGCCTGCTTACGAATTCGGTTGTAGAAGATTTCAATGTACTCGGTGATTTCCTGCCTGGCCTGTGTGCGCGTAGTAAAGCGCCTGTGATGCACCAACTCGTTTTTCAGGGAACCCCAGAAACTCTCCATCGGCGCGTTGTCCCAACAATTGCCCTTGCGGCTCATGGAAGCTTGCATGCCGAATTGTTGCAGTTGCTTTCGATAAGCGTGGGCGCAGTACTGGCTGCCGCG
>NZ_JCANUT010000075.1:0-15830 GCF_059569095.1 Propionivibrio pelophilus DSM 12018
GAAGGTACCGAAATGGTCATGCCGGGCGACAACGTGCAGATGACGGTCAAGCTGATCTGTCCGATCGCGATGGAAGAAGGTCTGCGCTTCGCTATCCGTGAAGGCGGTCGTACCGTCGGCGCCGGCGTCGTCGCAAAAATTATCGAGTAAAGGTTAATGGCGAAGGGTGCTCCAAGTTTTTTTGGGGTGCTCTTAGTCTCTGCCGCAGGGGTATAGCTCAACTGGCAGAGCGTCGGTCTCCAAAACCGAAGGTTGGGGGTTCGATTCCCTCTGCCCCTGCCACAACTTATCAAAGCTGACGAAATGGCCGATAAAATAAAATTTGCGTTGGCGCTGCTTTTGCTGGCCGCAGGAATAGTCGGCTTTTATCTTCTTTCCGAGCAGGCGATGATCCTGCGGGTTCTGGCTGTGATTGCCGGAATCGGCGTTTCTGTTGCGGTGTCTTGGCAGACCGAGCCTGGTAGGCGCTTTTTCGATTTTTCGAAAGAGGCGGTTGTTGAGGCTAAAAAGGTTGTATGGCCGACTCAAAAGGAAACGCTGCAAACGACCGGGTTGGTGTTTGCCTTTGTTCTCGTCATGGCTGTCTTTCTCTGGCTGGCAGATAAAAGCATCGAGTGGGTTTTGTATGAACTCGTCCTTGGTTGGAGAAAGTTATGAGCAAGCGCTGGTATGTGGTTCATGCCTACTCGGGGTTTGAAAAAAGCGTCCAGAGGGCGCTTGTCGAGCGTATTCAGCGCCAAGGTATGCAGGATTTGTTCGGCCGTGTGCTGGTGCCGGTTGAAGAAGTCGTCGAATTGAAGCAGGGGCAAAAAAGCATTTCCGAGCGTAAGTTTTTCCCGGGCTATGTGCTCGTGGAAATGGAAATGAATGACGAATCTTGGCATCTGGTAAAAAGTACGCCAAAGGTTACTGGATTTGTTGGTGGCACGGCGAACAAGCCGACTCCGATTTCCGAAAAGGAAGTCGACAAAATCATGCAGCAGATGCTTGATGGTGTTGAGAAGCCTCGTCCCAAGGTTTTGTTCGAGCCGGGAGAGATTGTTCGTGTCAAGGAAGGACCGTTTACTGATTTCCACGGCTCGGTTGAGCAGGTGAATTACGAAAAGAATCGGTTGCGCGTCTCGGTTACGATTTTCGGACGGGCGACCCCCGTTGAGCTTGAATTCGGGCAGGTAGAGAAGGCCTGATCGGTAAAATTTGGTGCGTCTGGCTACTGGCCGGGCGCAACTTGTTTGGAGCGGCCGTCGGCCGTGTTTTTTATTCGGGGAGCACTGAAATCGTGCGCTAGCACCCGTTTTTGGAGTAATTTGCCGTGGCAAAGAAAATTGTTGGCTTTATCAAGCTACAGGTGCCGGCGGGGAAGGCCAATCCTTCGCCGCCAATCGGGCCGGCGCTCGGTCAGCGCGGTCTGAATATCATGGAGTTCTGCAAAGCGTTTAACGCGCAGACCCAAGGCGTTGAGCCGGGGCTTCCGATTCCCGTGGTGATTACCGCCTATGCGGACAAGAGCTTCACCTTCATCATGAAGACTCCGCCCGCCACGATCTTGATCAAGAAAGCGGCCGGTGTTCAGAAGGGTAGCCAGCGTCCGCATACCGATAAGGTGGGTAAGCTCACCCGTGCTCAGTGTGAGGCTATTGCCACTCAGAAAATGCCCGATCTGACAGCGGCTGATATGGATGCGGCGGTGCGTACTATCGCAGGAAGTGCGCGCTCGATGGGCATTACCGTGGAGGGGCTCTGAAATGGCTAACATGACGAAACGCCAAAAGGCCATCGAAGGCAAGGTTGATCGTAACAAAAGCTACGCGGTTGCAGACGCACTGAATATGGCCAAGGAATTTGCCACGGCAAAGTTCAATGAGTCCATCGACGTGGCTGTGTGTCTCGGTATCGACGCGCGCAAGTCGGATCAATTGGTGCGTGGTTCGGTGGTTTTGCCCGCCGGGACAGGAAAAACAGTACGCGTTGCTGTATTTGCCCAAGGGGAAAAGGCTGAAGCCGCGAAGGCTGCTGGCTCGGATATCGTCGGGTTTGACGACCTGGCTGCGGATATCAAGGCGGGCAATCTGAATTTCGACGTGGTTGTTGCTACGCCGGATTCGATGCGGATCGTTGGCCAACTCGGTCAGATTCTTGGCCCGCGGGGTCTGATGCCAAATCCGAAAGTTGGCACGGTGACCATGGATGTTGCCACCGCTGTCAAGAACGCGAAGGCCGGGCAGGTTCAGTACCGCACCGACAAGGGCGGGATCATCCATTGCACGATCGGCCGCGCCTCCTTCGAGGTTGCAAAGCTGGAGGAGAACCTCAAGGCGCTCGTCGACGCTCTGGTCAAGGCGAAGCCGGCGAATTCGAAGGGACAGTATCTCAAGAAGATCGCGGTCTCCAGCACCATGGGGCCGGGAGTTCGAGTCGATTCGACATCGCTGTAAAGTGGTTGTTTTTGGGGAGTTCCTGAACTCTCTTGCAAACTTTGGGCTGCCGGGGAAGAAATTCCCCGGCAGATCGTCAAAGACCGCAGGTGCAGCGTAGCGTCAGTTATTCTGCTTAAGTGAGTTTCAGCCTGCGTAGATGGTGATCCCGAACAGGAATCGGTTTTAGTCGTGCATTACCGACACTCTTGGGTCAGGTCGCCGTGGGTGCGTCGGGCATAAGTTGCCCGGCGTGTGATCGACTTAATGGAGAAAGGACCCATGGGTCTCAATCTAGACGAAAAGAAAGCCGTTGTTGCCGAGGTCTCGGCGCAAGTGGCTACCGCACAGACGATCGTCGTTGCCGAGTACAAGGGAATTGAGGTGGCTCAGCTCACCAAGCTTCGTGCTCAGGCGCGGAAGTCTGGCGTGTATCTGCGCGTGCTGAAGAATACCTTGGTCCGGCGCGCGGTGGCCGGTAGTCAGTTCGAAGGGCTGGCTGCTGAAATGTCAGGGCCGCTGATTTACGGTATCTCTCAGGATCCGGTTGCAGCGGCCAAGGTGCTCGCCGATTTTGCCAAGGCTAACGACAAGTTGGCTCTGAAGGCAGGCTGCTACGCCGGGAAAGTGATGGATAAAGCCGGCGTGCAGGCTCTTGCCTCGATTCCGAGCCGCGAAGAACTGCTCGCCAAGCTGCTGGGTGTGATGAAGGCCCCGGTTTCGGGCTTTGCTGTCGCGCTTGGTGCCTTGGCAAAACAGCGGGAAGAATCCGCCGCCTGAGGACAATGATTGTTCTGGCGAAAGAAACGAACGACATTTTTTCGATTTTAGGAGTGCATGATTATGGCAATTAGCAAAGAAGACATCCTTGAAGCCGTTGGCAACATGACCGTGATGGATCTCAATGATCTGGTCAAGGCTTTCGAGGAGAAGTTTGGCGTTTCCGCAGCCGCCATGGCTGTTGCTGGCCCGGCCGCTGGTGCTGCCGCTGCGCCTGCTGAAGAGCAGACCGAATTCACCGTGATGCTGAACGCCGCCGGCGACAAGAAGGTTGAAGTCATTAAGGTGGTTCGCGCCGCTACCGGCCTGGGCCTCAAGGAAGCCAAGGATGTGGTTGATGGTGCTCCGAAGGCTGTCAAAGAGGGCATCGCCAAGGCGGACGCTGAGGCTCTCAAGAAGCAGCTTGAGGACGCTGGTGCCAAGGTCGAGATCAAGTAATACTGGATATTCCGGTAGGCTGGCTGTCTTAGGGCAGCCAGCCTTTTGTGCTTTCCGAAACCGAATTGCCATGGTGGATTGTCTTATTGTGATGTGCAAACGAAAGCATTGATTGGGTAGTCCCCGACTGTGTTTTCGTTTGTCCGTCGCGAAACGCCTTGGGAGAGCCCAAGGGATGAAACTCGCTAAAGGATTGTGCTTTCTGAGCTCGGAGCAACCATGACCTACTCCTACACCGAGAAAAAACGTATCCGCAAAAGCTTCGCCAAGCGCGCCAATGTGCTCGACGTTCCGTTTTTGCTGGCGACTCAACTCGAATCATTTACGGCTTTTCTTCAGGCCGCGGTGCCTCCAGCGCAGCGCAAGAATCAAGGTTTGCAGGCCGCATTTACCTCGATATTCCCCATTGTCAGCCACAGCGGAAATGCTCGGCTCGAGTTCGTCAGCTACGCCTTGGCGGAGCCGGCATTCGATGTAAAGGAGTGCCAGCAACGCGGGCTGACGTTTGCCTCCGCGCTCCGTGCCAAGGTTCGCCTGGTCATTCTGGATCGTGAAGCGCCGGATACGATCAAGGAGGTGAAGGAGCAAGAAGTTTATATGGGCGAAATCCCGCTCATGACGACGACCGGCTCATTTGTCATCAACGGAACCGAGCGGGTGATCGTGTCGCAGTTGCATCGCTCGCCCGGGGTGTTCTTCGAGCACGATCGAGGCAAAACGCATAGCTCAGGGAAGCTGCTTTTCTCCGCACGAGTGATTCCCTATCGCGGATCGTGGCTGGATTTCGAGTTTGACCCGAAGGACATCCTGTTCTTCCGCGTCGACCGCCGGCGCAAGATGCCTGTTACTACCCTGCTCAAGGCGATCGGACTGTCCTCGGAAGAGATCCTCAGGCAGTTCTTCGATTTCGACACCTTCGAGATCGGCAAGAAGTCGGTAGAGTTTCACTTGGTGCCGGAGCGCCTGCGGGGCGAAGTGGCACGCTTCGACTTTTGCGATGCCTCGGGCAAGGTGATTGTCGCCAAGGATAAGCGGATCACTGCCAAGCACATCAGGGAACTTGATGCCGCCGGTGTTCGCAAAATTGCTGTTCCGGAGGATTTCGTAGTCGGGCGTATCGTCGCGCAGAACATTGTCGACAAGAGTTCTGGCGAAGTATTGGCTAATGCCAATGACGAGATCACGGAAGCCCTCTTGGCCAAGCTGGTCGAGAGCGGAATAGAAAGCATGTCTACGCTGTATATCAACGATCTGGATCGCGGTGGTTTCATCTCGCAGACGTTGCGCACAGATGAAACAGCTTCCCGCCAGGCAGCGAGGGTTGCGATTTACCGGATGATGCGGCCGGGCGAGCCCCCGACCGAGGAAGCGGTGGAGATCCTCTTCAACGGCCTGTTCTATTCCGACGAGCGTTATGATCTCTCAGCGGTAGGCCGGATGAAGTTTAACCGGCGCGTTTCGCGTGACCAGGTGGTTGAGTACAAGGTTTCGGTAAAGCAGGTTCCGGCCAAGCGCGAAGCTATCGTGAACGCTGTTGCCGATGCTGTGGGGTGTGGGTCTGAGGCTGTCTCGCAACTGTTGGGCGAGTTGGTCTATGGCGCTCGTGCCGTCGCCGAAAATATGCTCGAGGCGGACGCCAATGCCCTTTGCGCGCAGTTGAAAGGCCTCGGCGCGGTCTGCGAAGTTCGCGAACAGCTGACACTCTCTCCGCGTGACATCGTCGAAGTCATCAAGATCCTGGTTGATCTGCGTAACGGACGCGGCGATATCGATGATATCGACCACTTGGGCAATCGCCGGGTGCGTTCCGTCGGCGAACTGGCCGAAAATCAGTTCCGGGCTGGTCTCGTGCGCGTTGAACGTGCTGTCAAAGAGCGTTTGTCGCAGGCTGAATCCGACAACCTCATGCCGCACGACCTGATCAACGCGAAGCCGATCAGCGCCGCTGTCAAGGAGTTTTTCGGCTCCAGCCAGCTCTCGCAATTCATGGATCAGACCAATCCGCTGTCTGAAATTACGCACAAGCGTCGTGTTTCGGCACTCGGCCCGGGCGGTCTGACCCGCGAGCGTGCCGGGTTCGAGGTGCGTGACGTGCATCCAACGCACTACGGTCGTGTTTGCCCGATCGAGACGCCGGAAGGCCCGAACATCGGTTTGATCAACTCGCTGGCGTTGTTCGCGCGCACGAACGAGTATGGCTTCCTCGAAACGGCCTACCGCAAGGTCGTCGATTGCAAGGTGACGGATCAGATCGAATATCTCTCCGCGATCGAGGAAGGTAACTATATCGTTGCTCAGGCAAACGCTGCTCTTGGCGACGACGGGCAGTTGACTGACGATTTGGTGACCTGTCGCGAAAAGGGTGAAACAATTCTCGCGGAGCCGTCACGCGTACAGTACATGGACGTGGCGCCGGGGCAGATCGTCTCGGTCGCAGCTTCGCTGATTCCCTTCTTGGAGCATGACGATGCGAACCGGGCGCTGATGGGGGCCAACATGCAGCGGCAGGCCGTTCCGTGTCTGCGGCCGGAAAAGCCCGTCGTTGGTACCGGCATCGAACGTACTGTTGCCGTCGACTCCGGTACAGCTGTTCAGGCTCTGCGTGGCGGGAAGGTCGACTACGTTGACGCGTCGCGCGTTGTGGTCCGTGTCAACGACGACGAAACGGTTCCGGGCGAAGTGGGCGTCGATATTTACAACTTGGTCAAATACACCCGCTCGAACCAGAACACGAACATCAATCAACGGCCGTTGGTTCGCATGGGGGATGTCATCGCCAAAGGTGACGTGGTTGCCGACGGGGCGTCGACTGACAAGGGTGAACTGGCGCTCGGCCAGAACATGCTGATCGCGTTCATGCCGTGGAACGGCTACAACTTCGAAGACTCGATTCTGATTTCCGAACGGGTGGTTGCGGAGGATCGCTTTACTTCGATCCACATCGAGGAGCTGACCGTTGTTGCTCGCGACACGAAGCTCGGGCCTGAGGAAATTACCCGCGATATCGCATCGCTGGGTGAGGCCCAGCTCTCCCGTCTTGATGAGTCGGGGATCGTGTATATCGGTGCCGAGGTCGAAGCTGGCGACGTGCTTGTAGGCAAGGTTACCCCCAAGGGCGAAACGCAACTTACCCCCGAAGAGAAACTGCTTCGGGCAATTTTCGGCGAAAAAGCCTCGGACGTGAAAGATACGTCGCTGCGCGTTCCGTCCGGTATCGCGGGCACGGTCATCGACGTTCAGGTGTTTACGCGTGAAGGTATCGAACGTGACAAGCGCGCGCAGTCGATCATTGATGACCACCTGCGTGGTTACAAGCTCGATTTGGCCGATCAACTGCGCATCGTCGAGCGGGATGCCTTCGCTCGTGTCGAGCGGTTGATCGTCGGCAAGGTTGCCAATGGCGGTCCGAAGCGGCTGGCCAAGGGTACCGAAATTTCCCGCGAATACCTCGACGGTATCGACTCCCATCACTGGTTCGATATCCGCATGGCCGACGAAGAGGTCGCTCATCAACTGGAATCTCTGCGTGAAAGCCTCGAACAGACGCGCAAAGACTTCGATCTTGCCTTTGAGGAAAAGCGCAAGAAACTGACGCAAGGCGATGAATTGCCGCCTGGCGTGCAGAAGATGGTCAAGGTGTACGTGGCCGTGAAGCGGCGCCTTCAGTCGGGCGACAAGATGGCCGGCCGGCACGGAAACAAGGGCGTTGTCTCGCGCATCGTTCCTGTCGAGGACATGCCGTACATGGCCGATGGGCGTTCGGTCGATATCGTCCTGAATCCGTTGGGGGTTCCTTCACGGATGAACGTGGGGCAGGTGCTGGAAGTCCATCTTGGCCTGGCGGCGAAGGGGCTGGGTTTCAGAATCGGCGACATGATGCGTCGGCAGGCAAACGCCAAAGAGTTGCGTGAATTCCTCGACAAGGTCTACAACACCAACGGGCGTCCCGAGAATCTTGAGGAACTCACTGATGGAGAGATCCTTGAAATGGCGGGGAACCTTGAGGCCGGTGTGCCGTTTGCGACGCCAGTCTTCGATGGCGCCAAGGAAAATGAAATCAAGGAAATGCTCCGTCTTGCGGGAATGCCAGAGTCCGGCCAGATGACACTGTTCGACGGCCGTACCGGGGATCCATTCGAGCGCCAGGTAACTGTCGGCTACATGCATATGCTGAAGCTGCACCACCTTGTCGACGACAAGATGCACGCGCGCTCTACCGGACCCTACTCGCTCGTAACGCAGCAACCGCTGGGCGGCAAGGCACAGTTCGGCGGGCAGCGCTTTGGTGAGATGGAAGTCTGGGCTCTTGAAGCTTACGGCGCTTCCTATGTCCTGCAGGAAATGCTGACAGTCAAGTCCGACGACGTGAACGGGCGTACCAAGGTCTACGAGAATATCGTCAAGGGTGATCACAAGATCGACGCCGGAATGCCGGAGTCCTTCAATGTTCTGGTCAAGGAAATTCGTTCTCTGGCGATTGATATCGATCTCGATCGCTATTGATTATTGAACGGACAGAGTTGCACGGTCACAATTGCCCCGGTGACCAACCGGGGCTGAAGAAATTGGGTTCTCCCCAAACGGAGCGTAAGAATGAAAGCACTGCTTGATTTGTTTAAACAGGTAACGCAGGAAGAACAGTTCGATGCGATTACCATCGGTTTGGCTTCACCAGACAAGATCCGGTCCTGGTCGTACGGCGAAGTCAAAAAGCCGGAAACAATCAACTATCGCACCTTCAAGCCGGAGCGTGATGGCTTGTTCTGTGCCAAGATCTTCGGACCGATCAAGGATTACGAGTGCCTGTGCGGGAAGTACAAGCGTCTTAAGCATCGCGGTGTGATTTGCGAGAAGTGCGGCGTCGAAGTGACGCTTTCGAAGGTGCGTCGCGAGCGGATGGCGCACATTGAACTCGCCTCGCCCGTAGCGCACATCTGGTTCCTCAAGAGCCTGCCGAGCCGGCTCGGCATGGTCCTTGATATGACCTTGCGCGATATCGAGCGCGTGCTCTATTTCGAGGCGTTCGTTGTCTGTGATCCCGGGATGACGCCGTTGAATCGCGGTCAGCTTCTCACGGAAGACGACTATCTGGCCAAGGTTGAGGAATACGGTGACGACTTCTACGCAGCAATGGGGGCCGAAGGTATCGGCGAATTGCTGCGTTCACTGGATCTGAACAGTGAAGTGGATCTGCTCCGTTCCGAGCTTGAAACGACCTCGTCGGAGACCAAGAGCAAGAAGTACTCTAAGCGGTTGAAGATCCTCGAGGGCTTCCAAAAGTCGGGAATCAAGCCCGAGTGGATGATTCTCGAAGTGCTGCCGGTGCTTCCGCCGGATCTGCGTCCGTTGGTGCCGCTGGATGGTGGCCGTTTCGCTACGTCCGATCTCAACGATCTCTATCGTCGCGTCATCAACCGGAACAACCGCTTGAAGCGCCTCCTTGAACTCAAGGCGCCTGAAATTATCGTGCGCAACGAGAAGCGCATGCTGCAGGAAGCGGTTGATTCGCTGCTGGACAACGGACGGCGTGGCAAGGCGATGACCGGCGCGAACAAGCGCCCGCTGAAGTCGCTGGCCGACATGATCAAGGGCAAGGGTGGGCGTTTCCGTCAGAACCTGCTTGGCAAACGCGTGGACTACTCTGGCCGTTCGGTTATCGTGGTCGGCCCGCAACTGAAGTTGCATCAGTGCGGCTTGCCGAAACTGATGGCGCTCGAATTGTTCAAGCCGTTCATCTTCAACCGTCTCGAGATCATGGGGTTGGCCACCACGATCAAGCAGGCCAAGAAAATGGTCGAGACGCAGGAGCCGGTGGTCTGGGACATTCTTGAAGAAGTCATTCGCGAACATCCGATCATGCTGAACCGCGCGCCAACGCTCCACCGCCTGGGTATTCAGGCGTTCGAGCCGACGCTGATCGAAGGTAAGGCGATTCAGTTGCATCCGCTCGTTTGCGCGGCCTTCAACGCCGACTTTGACGGCGACCAGATGGCTGTGCACGTGCCTCTGTCCCTTGAGGCGCAGATGGAAGCGCGGACATTGATGCTGGCGTCGAACAATGTCCTTTCTCCGGCGAACGGGGACCCGATCATCGTCCCGTCGCAAGACATCGTGCTCGGTCTCTACTACGCCACCCGCGAGCGTATCAACGCCAAGGGGGAAGGCATGGCCTTCCTGGATCTGGCGGAGATCACCCGAGCCTTGCAGGCCGGTGAATTGGAGTTGCACGCGAAGATCTCGGCACGTATCCGTGAATACGAAAAGAACGCCGAAGGCAATTGGGTCGAGAAAATCACCCGGTATCAGACAACCGCCGGCCGGGCGCTGCTGTCCGAGATCTTGCCGAAGGGGCTGCCGTTCAGTGTTCTGGACAAGCCGCTGAAGAAGAAAGAGATTTCGAGGCTGATCAATGCATCCTTCCGCCGCTGTGGCCTGAAGGAGACCGTCATTTTTGCCGACAAGCTGATGCAGAACGGCTATCGCTTGGCGACAAGGGCGGGGATCTCGATTTGTTCGGACGACATGCTGGTCCCAGCGCAGAAGAGCGAAATCATTGCGGCTTCCGAGAAGGAGGTCAAAGAGATCGAGAGCCAATACACCAATGGTTTGGTCACCAACGGCGAACGCTACAACAAGGTGGTCGATATCTGGGGACGCACTGGCGACCAGGTCGCCAAGGTCATGATGGAGCAGTTGGGTCAGGAGGAAGTCGTCGACCGTCACGGAAAAACAGTCAAGCAGGAATCGTTCAATTCCATTTACATGATGGCCGACTCAGGCGCCCGGGGTTCTGCGGCACAGATTCGTCAGTTGGCCGGGATGCGCGGCCTCATGGCGAAACCGGACGGCTCGATTATCGAAACACCGATTACGACAAACTTCCGCGAAGGGCTGAACGTTCTTCAATACTTCATCTCTACGCACGGCGCGCGGAAGGGCTTGGCGGACACGGCGCTCAAGACTGCAAACTCAGGCTATCTGACCCGGCGTCTGGTGGATGTCACGCAGGATCTGGTCGTGATCGAGGAAAACTGTGGAACGAACAACGGTGTGACGATGAAGGCGCTCATCGAGGGCGGTGAAGTTATCGAACCGTTGCGTGAGCGGATTCTGGGGCGTGTGACGATTAATGATGTTATCAATCCGGAAACAGACGAGACCGCGATTGAAGCCGGCACCCTGATCGACGAAGATCTGTGCGATCTCATCGATCAATTGGGGGTCGATGAAGTCAAGGTACGTACGCCGCTGACCTGTGATACCCGCTATGGTCTCTGTGCCAAATGTTATGGGCGTGACCTTGGGCGGGGGACTCCGGTTAACGTTGGCGAGGCGGTGGGCGTTATCGCCGCCCAGTCGATCGGTGAGCCCGGAACGCAGCTGACGATGCGTACATTCCACGTCGGTGGAGCGGCTTCCCGTGCGGCTGTCGCAAGTCACGTAGAAACGAAGAGCTCGGGTGTCGTGCGGTTCACTGCGACCATGCGTTATGTGACGAGCGCCAAAGGCGAGAAAATTGTCATCACCCGTTCCGGCGAGGTCCTTATTACCGACGACAACGGCCGTGAGCGTGAGAAGCACAAGGTGCCGTACGGATCAACGCTTCAGGTAGCAGATGGCCAGCAGGTCAAGGCTGGCACCAAGTTGGCGACGTGGGACCCGCATACCCGACCGATCATTGCTGAATACTCCGGCAAGGTGAAGTTCGAAAACGTGGAGGAAGGCGTCACCGTCGCCAAGCAGATCGACGAAGTGACAGGCCTGTCGACTCTCGTCGTCATCGATCCGAAACGCGGTGGCAAGGCCCAGACCAAGGGGCTGCGCCCGCAGGTGAAGCTGTATGACCCGGCGGGTGAAGAGGTGCGGATGCATGGTAGCGATCATGCGGTGACGATCACCTTCCAGGTTGGCGCCATCATCAACGTGATCGACGGTCAGGAAATTTCCGTGGGTGACGTGCTGGCTCGCCTGCCGCAGGAATCCGCGAAGACGCGGGACATCACCGGTGGTCTGCCGCGGGTTGCCGAGCTGTTCGAGGCGCGCACACCGAAGGACGCCGGCATGCTTGCGGAGTATACGGGCACCGTCTCCTTCGGCAAGGATACGAAGGGCAAGCAGCGTCTCGTCATCACCGACATGGAGGGTGCGGCACACGAATACCTGATTCCGAAAGACAAGCACGTGCTGGTGCACGATGGTCAGGTGGTTAACAAGGGTGAAATGATCGTCGATGGCGCGCCTGATCCGCACGATATCCTTCGTCTGCAAGGCGTGGAGGCACTGGCGGTCTACATTACCGACGAAGTGCAGGACGTTTATCGTCTTCAGGGCGTCAAGATCAACGACAAGCACATCGAAGTCATCGTTAGACAGATGCTGAGGCGGGCGCTGGTGGTCGATCCGGGTGACACGAAATTCATCCGCGGCGAGCAGGTCGAAAAAGCGCATATCCTGGACGAAAACGATCAGATGGCCGCCCAAGGGAAGCTCCCCGCCACCTTCGAACCGGTTCTCCTCGGTATTACCAAGGCGTCGTTATCGACTGACTCCTTCATCTCGGCCGCTTCGTTCCAGGAAACCACGCGCGTGTTGACGGAAGCAGCGATCATGGGCAAGCGTGATGAGTTGCGCGGTCTCAAGGAGAACGTCATCGTCGGTCGCCTGATTCCTGCCGGTACCGGCTTGGCGTATCACCGGATGCGCAAGGACAATACGGCGGGCGTCGATCTTGCTGCGCAACAAGACTTCAATGAGCCTTCGGTAACAGTGGGGGTATCGGAAGAGGGCGGGTCGGGTCAGGAGATCGGTTGACTTGGCTGATTTTTGCTCATAGAATCGCCGGTCTTTGTCAGCGTGCGCTAATCAGTGCGTGCGTTTGTTATAACAATGTTGCCAAGGTGTGAAACAACATCTTGGCTTGCCGCAAAACCCGCGTAGCGATTGCGCGGGTGGCGAAATTTAGGAAAGAAGATATGCCAACCATTAACCAGCTAGTCCGTAAGCCTCGGGAGGCGGTGCGTGCCAAGAGCAAGGTGCCGGCTCTGGAAGGGTGTCCGCAGAAGCGTGGTGTGTGCACCCGCGTTTACACCACGACGCCGAAAAAGCCGAACTCCGCGTTGCGTAAAGTGTGCAAGGTTCGTCTGACCAATGGTTTTGAAGTCATTTCCTATATCGGCGGCGAAGGGCACAACCTGCAGGAGCACTCTGTTGTGCTGATTCGTGGTGGCCGTGTCAAGGACTTGCCGGGTGTTCGTTACCACACCGTGCGTGGCTCGCTGGATACGCAGGGGGTCAAGGATCGTAAGCAGAGTCGTTCGAAGTACGGGACCAAGCGTCCAAAGGCGGCTTAGTCGTCGCTTGAGTAAGTGGCAGCTCTTATGGGTTGCCGGGTGGAATCGCCGGCAAATGTCGGGTTCCTCAACTGAATTAATATTTGAAAGGTAGTACCGCTATGCCGCGTCGTCGCGAAGTGCCAAAGCGCGATATTCTCCCGGATCCAAAGTTCGGCAATATCGAAGTGTCTAAATTCATCAACACCATCATGATGAGCGGCAAGAAGTCCGTTGCCGAGCGGATTGTGTATGGTGCGTTCGATATCATCGCGGGTAAGGATGGCAAGGATCCGCTCGAGGTGTTTGGTCTGGCGATGAATAACGTCAAGCCGCTGGTCGAGGTCAAGAGCCGCCGTGTGGGTGGTGCCAACTACCAGGTTCCGGTTGAGGTTCGCCCGAGTCGTCGTATGGCGTTGGCCATGCGTTGGCTGCGTGAATCGGCGCGGAAGCGTTCCGAAAAATCTATGGATCAGCGTCTTGCTGCTGAGATGCTCGAGGCTGCTGAAAATCGTGGCGGTGCTGTGAAGAAGCGCGACGAAGTGCATCGCATGGCCGATGCGAACAAGGCATTTGCGCATTTCCGTTTCTAATGTTTGTGACTGCCGGCAGCGTTGTGCTGCCGGTGAACGTTCTTTATTCGTGAAGGCTTAAAAAGTGGCACGCAAAACT
Organism: Propionivibrio pelophilus DSM 12018; assembly: GCF_059569095.1. Lineage (NCBI taxonomy): Bacteria > Pseudomonadati > Pseudomonadota > Betaproteobacteria > Rhodocyclales > Rhodocyclaceae > Propionivibrio > Propionivibrio pelophilus. The sequence continues at coordinate 13,634 of NZ_JCANUT010000075.1, forward strand.
CCTATCAGCCGTTACCGTAATATCGGTATCAGCGCGCACATCGACGCCGGCAAGACAACGGTGACTGAGCGCATTCTTTATTACACCGGTGTCAATCACAAGATTGGCGAAGTCCATGACGGCGCGGCAACCATGGACTGGATGGAACAGGAGCAGGAGCGTGGCATCACCATCACCTCCGCAGCGACGACATGTTTCTGGAAGGGGATGGACAACAAGCGTGCGGACCACCGCATCAACATTATCGATACCCCGGGGCACGTTGACTTCACCATTGAGGTGGAACGCTCGATGCGCGTTCTCGATGGTGCGTGCATGGTCTACTGCGCAGTCGGTGGTGTGCAGCCCCAGTCCGAAACGGTTTGGCGCCAGGCCAACAAGTACGGTGTTCCCCGACTGGCTTTCGTGAACAAGATGGACCGTCAGGGTGCGGACTTCTTCAAGGTCGTAGACCAGATGAAGACGCGTCTCAAGGCGAATCCTGTGCCTATCGTCATCCCGATCGGCAAGGAAGACGGTTTCCAAGGCGTGGTCGATCTTATCAAGATGAAGGCGATCATCTGGGACGACGCCAGCCAGGGCATGAAGTACGACTATCTCGATATCCCGGCTGATCTGCAGGCGCAGGCAGACGAGTGGCGCGGCAACATGGTCGAAATGGCTGCCGAGTCGTCCGAAGAGCTCATGGATCACTACCTTGAGGAGGGGGATCTGACCGAAGAGCAAATTATCAACGGCTTGCGTGCGCGTACTATCGCATGTGAAATTCAGCCGATGCTCTGCGGTACCGCTTTCAAGAACAAGGGCGTGCAGCGTATGCTTGACGCTGTGCTCGATCTGCTGCCCTCGCCGGTAGATATCCCGGCGGTTACCGGTGAAGACGAGAAGGGGCAGGAAGCTTCACGTGAAGCGGCTGACGATGCCAAGTTCTCCGCGCTCGCGTTCAAACTGATGACCGACCCGTATGTCGGTCAGCTGACCTTCATCCGCGTCTATTCCGGTACTTTGCAGTCCGGTGACACGATCTATAACCCCGTGAAGGGGCGCAAGGAACGGATCGGTCGTTTGTTGCAAATGCACGCCAACAACCGCGAAGAAATCAAGGAAGTTCTTGCTGGCGACATTGCTGCTTGCGTGGGTCTGAAGGAAGTCACAACCGGCGAGACCCTCTGCGATCCCGCGTCGGTGATTACGCTTGAGCGCATGGAATTCCCCGAGCCGGTTATCCACATTGCCGTTGAGCCGAAAACCAAGAGCGATCAGGAGAAAATGGGTATTGCGCTTGGCCGCTTGGCGCAGGAGGATCCGTCCTTCCGCGTGCGCAGCGACGAGGAATCGGGGCAGACGATCATTTCCGGCATGGGCGAATTGCACCTTGAAATCATCGTTGATCGGATGAAGCGCGAGTTTGGCGTCGAGGCGAACATCGGTGCACCTCAGGTGGCTTACCGCGAGTGCATCAAGAAGTCCGTCGAGCAGGAAGGCAAGTTTGTCAAGCAGTCCGGCGGGCGTGGTCAGTTCGGCCATGTCTGGCTGAAGATCGAGCCGAACGAAGCCGGCAAGGGCTACGAGTTTGTCGATGCGATCAAGGGTGGCTCTGTTCCGCGCGAGTACATTCCCGCGGTCGACAAGGGTTTGCAAGACGCGATCAAGAGCGGCGTTCTCGCTGGCTTCCCGGTCGTTGATATCAAGTTCACCCTGTTCGATGGCTCGTACCACGATGTCGACTCGAACGAAAACGCCTTCCGCATGGCCGCCTCGATGGCCTTCAAGGAAGGTATGAGAAAGGCAACCCCGACGCTGCTCGAGCCGATGATGTCGGTTGAGGTCGAAACGCCCGAGGAGTACATGGGCAACATCATGGGCGACCTGTCCGGCCGTCGTGGCATCGTTCAGGGGATGGAAGACCTGCCCGGCAACATCAAGGCGGTCAAGGCTGAAGTTCCGCTGGCCGAGATGTTCGGGTATTCCACGACGGTTCGTTCTCTCTCTCAGGGGCGCGCGACCTACTCGATGGAATTCAAGCACTATGTCGAGGCGCCGAAAAACGTCGCCGAGGCCGTCATCAACAAGAAATAAGACTGGATTTTTGAGGATATTTGAATGGCTAAGGCAAAATTTGAGCGTACGAAGCCGCACGTAAACGTTGGCACGATTGGTCACGTTGACCATGGGAAGACGACGCTGACGGCGGCGA
>NZ_JCANUT010000076.1:0-15048 GCF_059569095.1 Propionivibrio pelophilus DSM 12018
CACCAGCGTGTCGATCAGCGTCTTGTCGCCGACCTTGGCGCTGCCGACCGTCTCCACGCCCTCAACCCCGGCAGCCAAGGCTTCACCGAACAGTTGCGCGTCGAGCGTCTCCTTGCCGGACAGCGTCTCCGCCAGCCCCATAAAGAAGCTGCCGTACAGCGGTCCCATCGAACCGCCGATGCCTTCGAGCAGGGTCATCGCCAGCGCATCCAGCCCTTCGGCCAGGCCCGGCAATTCCGGTTTGGCGCGCAGCGCGTCGCCACAGATCGTGAAGCCTTTGCTCATGTTGATGCCGTGGTCGCCGTCACCGATCAGCCCGTCGATTTCGGAGAGATAGGCGCGGTTCTCGTTGATCGTGTCGACAAGGTCGAGGACGATCTGGCCGGCCTGCTTCAGTGCGAGTGTCTGTGTCATTTGTGTGTGTCTCCCGTTACTTCCTGGTGATGCCGATCGAGGCGCACGGGGTCTTCATGAAGCCTTCGAGCTGATCGTCGAGCTTCAGCACGGAGAGCGTGACGCCCATCATCTCCAGCGAAGTGAAGAAATTGCCGACCAGCGGCACGGCGACGGTGATGCCGGCTTCGCCGAGGTACTTCGCCACGCTGGCGTAGAGGATGTACTGCTCCATGACCGGGGTGGCGCCGAGACCGGAGATCAGCACGGCGACGCGGTCGCCCTGGGCGAACGGCAGGTCGGGGAGGACGGTGTCGACCATGATCCTGGCCATCTGGTCGGCCGGGACGATGTCGGTGACGTTGGTTCCCGGTTCGCCGTGGTGGCCGATGCCGACTTCCATCTTGCCGTCGGCGATGTGGAAGTTGGCGTGGCCGACCGCCGGGATGATGCAGGAGGTCAGGCCGATGCCGATGCTGCGGGTGTTGTCGATGGTCTTCTGGGCCACCGCGATGACGTCGTCGAGCGAGCCGCCCTGGGCGGCACAGGCGCTGGCGGTCTTCCACATCAGGATTTCACCGGCGACGCCGCGACGCTTGGCTTCGTCGCCCTTCGGAGCGGACGGTACGTCGTCGTTGGCGACGACGGTCTTGACCGGGATGCCGGCGCGTTCGGCCATCTTGATGGCCATCTTGACGTTCATGTTGTCGCCGGCGTAGTTGCCGTACAGGCAGGCGACGCCCTGGCCGCCGTCGGCGGCCTTCATGGCGTCGAAGAAGCTCTTGGCGGTGGGCGAGGAGAAGATCTCGCCGACGGCGACGGCGTCGACCAGGTTTTCGCCGACGTAGCCGAGGAAGGCCGGTTCATGGCCCGAGCCGCCGCCGGTGACGATGCCGACCTTGCCGGCAACCGGCGCGCAGGCGCGCTTGATCACGCGGGGGTTGTCGGCGGCCGCGGCCAGTTCGGGGTGGGCGGCAAGAATGCCCACGAGCATGTCTTCGACGACGAGATCCGGATTGTTGATGATGCGGTTCATACGCACTCCAATGACAATGTGGGTTGATTTCAGGCGTTGGCCAGATGCTGTTTGACGAAGGCCAGCGAGCTGCGGACGATGGTTTCGATTTCGGTCAGCGGCACCGGCTCATCGCGCCGCCGGGGCTGGGCGTTGGCCATGCGGTGCAGGCGCAGCGGTAGTTCCACGGCGAGGTTGATGTCGGTCTTGGCCAGGGCCTGCACGATGCGGGCGCAGCCGACTTCGCCTTCGCCGAGCGGGGTGAAGAAGTAGCCTTCCGGGGTGACCTTGGCGTCCTTGATATGCACGTGGCCGCAGTAGGGCATGGCGAGCAGCGCGTCATCCGCGGGAATCACGCCGCCGGGCTGGCCGGGGGGGCGGTGCGAGATGGTGTTGGCGGCATCGTAATTGAGCCGCAGGTTGGGGTAGCCGAGCTTGTCGAGCAGGGCGATGCCGTCGGCGGCGGTGTTGATCAGGTTGTCGCTGCCATCGCCGGGGTTTTCCAGGCCGATGACGAGACCCAGTTGTTCGGCGTGGCGGACGAGCGGTTCGATGTTGCGGAAGAAGCGGTCGCTCCAGGCACGGGCGGCGGCGTTGGTGTTGATCACCTTGGCACCGAGCGCGGCGGCGAAGTCCATGCGCCCCTTGAAGACGTCGACGGCGTCCTCGCGGCCGAGGTCGATGTGCGAGGAGAAAGCGTAGCAGCCCACGCCGCTGGCTTCCAGCCAGGAAACGTACTGGCGGGCCTGGGCGGGGGTAAAGGCGGATTCGTCGAACGCCCCCGTGTAGCCGACGATGAACGCCGGTTCCACGTGCGTGACGCCGCAGGACGCCAGACTTTCCAGAATCTGCGGAAAAGCGTAGCCGTCGTACGGAGCGCCCGAAAAGGAAATGATGCGTTCGGCCATGTCAGTGGATCAGCATGCCGCCGTTGACGATTGCTACGCGGTTTGCAAATAACATTTTCCGAGTCCTTTTTCGTTGAATGAATGAAAGTGTTGCTGGTTGAGCTGAAAGCGGTGGGCTGTGATGAAAAAATTTGCACGCAAAATGGTTTGCGGTGAAAATGCTTCACGAGATGCGGCTTGCCCTCCTGGTTTTTCAACTGTTTTTCTGTGTTCTTGCTTTGTTGGTCGGAGAAAAAAGCTGTCCGAGCCGGTAGTTGTGTCTTGGCTTTTTGTTGTGTTCTGGGTGCAGGCGAAAATAATCCTCGCCTTGGTTAATGAACACAAACGCTGTTTTTTCATTGCCAGGTGAAAATTTTTCATGAGGTGTGTGTCATGCGATCCGACCTTCCGCCGCTGACGGCTCTGGTGGCCTTCGAGACGGTGGCGCGGCGGCTGAGTTTTGCGCGGGCGGCCGAGGAGCTGCATTTGACGCCGTCGGCGGTCAGCCATCAGATCGCCAAGCTCGAACAGTTTCTCGGCTTCCTGTTGTTCGAGCGCACGCCGCGGGGCATCCTGCTCAGCGATGCGGGGGAGAGTTACCTGAAGCGGGTTGCCGGGGCGCTGGGTGCGATCGGCGATGCGACCAACGATATCCGCAAGGGTGCGCGCAACACGCTGCACGTGCATTCGAGTACCAGCATTGCCAGTCTGTGGCTGATGCCGCGCCTCGCCGGTTTCGTGCATGCCTATCCCGAAATTTCCCTGTCGCTGTCGGCCTCGCCGGTGCATTCCGATTTCGCCCTCGGCCAGGTCGACGTGGACATTCGCTACGGCATTTCGGAGTGGCCGAATCTCGTCGTCGAGCCGATCTTCGAGGAGCACATCCTGCCGTTGGCCAGCCCCGATCTGCTGGCCCGGTAGCCGGTCCATGTGCCGTCGGACCTGCTCAAGCGCCCGCTGATCCAATCCACGGTCAACCTCGTCCAGTGGCCGGCCTGGTTCGCCAGCCGCAATCTGATCGGCATGCCGGAGCGTTTTGCCTTCCGCTTCGACCGGGCGTCGATGTCGCTTGAAGCGGCCGTGCAGGGGTTGGGCATCGCCCTGGAAAGCGACCGGCTGGCGTCGCAGCACATCGAAGCCGGCCGCTTGCGACCGGTGTTTCATCCGGCGTGGTCGCTGGCCATCAAGGCGCATTTCATGGTTTATCCGGAGCGGCATGCGCGGCGCGTCGAGGTCGCGCGCTTCGTCGCCTGGATTAAGGAACAGGTGGGGGGGGCAGAATCCGTGGTGTAGCTCCCTGAGCAAGTTGCGCGAAAGCGCGTCTTCGATTACCGTTCCGGCTGATCGTTAGTTGGTTTGAGAGGGGACCTGGTCCCCTTTTTTTCGGCAGTACCCCGTTTCCCGTTCCTCTTTCTCCCGGGGTACGCAGCAACCGTTCGGGAGGTGCCGTCGATCATGAACAGGCGTCCATTGCGCATCGGCCTTTCGGCCCGGATCTATCACCCGCAGGCGGGAGCCAAGGGGATCCAGTCCAAGTCGTTGCAGTACCTGGAGCAGTCGGTGGCCCATTGGGTCATGTCGCGCAACGTGATGGTGTTCATGATCCCGTCGGTCAGCGGCGACGGGATCGTGCATCGCAGCAGCATCCGCCTCAGCGACTATCCGGAGTATCTGGACGGCCTGGTTCTCCAGGGGGGCGCCGATATCAGTCCGCAGTGCTATGGCGAGGAGCCGCTGCATCCGGACTGGGCCGGCGACCGGGTGCGTGACGCGTACGAGATGGAACTCCTGCACGAGTTCATGGAGTCGGGCAAGGCGGTCCTTGGAATATGCCGCGGCGTGCAGTTGATCAACGTGGCGCTTGGCGGCACGCTGCACCAGGACATCGCGACGCAAGTACCCGGCGCGGCGGCGCACGTTCATGACGATTACGACAACTACTCGCACGCGATCACTTGGGACGACAAGTCGGGCTTGGCCAAGCTCTACCCGGGCCTCTCCAGTGGGAGCGTGGTGTCGATTCATCACCAGGCGATCAAGACGCTGGGGAAGGGCCTGCGGGTCGAGGCGGCAAGCGCGGAAGACGGCATCGTCGAGGCCGTCCGTCTGGAGGGAAAGAACTACGTTTTAGGCGTGCAGTGGCATCCGGAGTTCCATCCGCCGGGCGCCTCCGACCTGCTCGATTGCACGCCGATCCTGGATGAGTTTCTCGCCGCCGTGCGCGGACGCCGCTGGTGATGCGGCGTCTCGGTGTGCCGCGCGGGTCTTTGCGGAGGCATGGCAGATGATCGAATCGGTGTTTTCTTACTTGCGCGATGCCTGGAACGGGTTGCAGGGCACGCTTTTCTTCCTGCCGCCGTTCCCCGATCGCATCGACACGCTGGCCTTGCTCAGCCTGGTGCTGGTGAGCGGCCTGCTGGTCGCCGAGTGGCTGCGCAGCCACTGGCATTGGCCGCGCGTGCTCGGCTACGTGGTGGCCGGAACGGTTTTTGGCCCGCCGCTGCTCGGCTGGATCAACAAGGAAATCCTGACGCAGATCCGCCCGTTCGCCGATGCGGCGCACGGCCTGTTGCTGCTGGAGGCCGGGCGTCGTCTCGACCTGCGCTGGTTGGCGCACAACCGTGATCTCCTGCGCGGGACGGTGAGCGACATTGCGGTGTCGTTCCTGGCCATCTTCCTGTTTGCCCTGCTGCTGGTCGGTCTCTCGCCGGCCTGGGCGGCGGCCACCGCCGCGGTGACCATGGCGTCGGCGCCGGCGGTGGTGCTGCTGGTGATCGAGGAGTCGCGCGCGCAAGGGCAGGTTACCGAGAGGGTCATGCTTTATTCGTCGCTCAGCGCGGCGGCGTCGTTCGTCGTGTTCATCATCGTCCTCGGCGTCGTGCATGCGTACCAGAGCGGAAGCTGGGCGCACAGCCTGAGTCATCCGCTGTGGGCCGGAGGTGGCGCCTATGTGATCGGCTGGGCGGTCGCGCAGTTGACCTTGCGCATTGCCGGGCTGTTGCCGAAGCGCTCGCTGGCGCAGGTTTTCGTCCTGGTGGCGATGGCTCTGCTGGCGGTCGGCATCGCCCGCATGCTCGCGGTGCCGGTGTTCCTGACCTTGTTCCTGATGGGGGTGTTGCTCTCGCTGCGCGACGAAGCGAAGACACTGAGCTACACCAGTCTGCCGGAAGGGCACTGGATGCTGGCGATCATCCTGTTCGTCGTCGTCGGAGCATCGCTGCCCTGGCGCGAGTTCTCCTGGCTGACCGGGCTGCAGGCGATCGGGCTGTTGCTGGTGCGGGCACTGGCAAAGATGCTCTCGATGGTCCTGGTGGGAACAGAGTTGTCGCTGAACAAACGCGTGCTCACCGGGTTGGGGATCCAGCCGCTCTCCGCGACCGCCGTCTTCATGGCCTTCGAAATTTCCCGGCTCTATCCGGAAATCGGCGGGCCGGCGCTGCTGCTGGCCTTCTTCGCGGCAGCGATCATGGACATACTGGGTCCGGTGTTGTGCCGATACGCCCTCGTGAAATCGGGTGAAACCGAGGTCGAGGAAAAGGTGGGAGGAGGTGCGGCATGAGCGCACGGCTGGAATTCAAATCGAGCGAACCGTTGACGCTCGGCGTCGAACTGGAACTGCAGCTTCTGGCGACCAGGGATTTTGATCTGACGCGTGGCGCGACCGATCTTTTGCGCGTGCTCGAGTTCGACTCCGCGCACGGGGATGTGAAGCTGGAAATCACCGAGAGCATGATCGAGATCAACACGGCAGCGCACGACACGGTCGATGCGATCGCCGAAGACCTCGACGTCATGCGGGAAGCGCTGGTGCGGCAGTGCGCGCGCAACAACGTCGCCGTTTGCGGTGGCGGAACCCACCCTTTTCACTCGTGGCCGGAGCGCCGGATCTCCCCGGGTGACCGCTACAAGGCGAACTATGAACGCTACGGTTATTTGTCCAAGCAGTTCACCGTCTTCGGGCAGCACATCCACATCGGTTGTGCCTCGGCGGATGAAGCGGTCTGGCTGACGCAGGCCTTGGGTCCGTACGTGCCGTTCTTCATCGCCCTGTCGGCTTCATCGCCCTATGTCGATGGCGTCGATACCTTCTTCCAGTCGGCGCGGCTGAATGCCGTCTCGGCCTTCCCGCTCAGCGGACAGTGCCCGGCGCTGAGCGACTGGAATGATTTTCTGGAGCACTACGAATTTCTCCACGAGTGCGGCATCGTCGGCAGCATCAAGGATCTGTACTGGGACGTGCGACCGAAGCCGGAGTACGGCACGGTCGAGATTCGCGTCTGCGATACGCCGTTGAGCATCGTTCGCGCGGCGGCATTGGCGGCGCTGGCGCAATGTCTGGGTCGTTTCCTGCTGCGCGAGCGGCCGCCGTTCGATCCCGTCCGCGCGTTGCTGGTGGCACGCTACAACAAGTTTCAGGCGTGCCGTTACGGCCTCGACGCACAGATCTCTTGCCCTGACCGGCGGCGTCAATTCCCCCTGCGGGAACGGCTTGATGCCCTGCTGGACAGCCTGCGGGAAGAGGCCGAGGCACTGGGGTGCCAGCACTGGCTCGACGTCTTGCGCCAGGCGCTCGTCGCGGGGCCTTCCGATGCCGACTGGTTGCGGGAGCGCCTGGCCGCGCACCGGAACCTGCACGACGTGGTGCACGATTCCGCCGAGCGTTTTCGCGACATCCGTACGCTCGCGTGAGCCTCGCTGCGTACGGCGCCACAGGAGGTGGCGCCAGGGGCGCAATGTTATAATCGCCGCCTTCCTCCGGGCCCCCCGGTCTCCCTTACTTTCCCCTGAATCAACGGCATGGCGCTTTTCACTCTCGGTATCAACCACCGCACGGCGCCCCTCACGGTGCGCGAGCAGGTGGCGTTCCATGCCGAGGAGTTGCGCCGGGCGCTGGGTGAGCTGTCGGGGAGCGGACGGGTGATGGAGGCGGCCATCCTGTCGACCTGCAACCGCACCGAACTTTACTGCCAGGCTGACGATCCGCAGGCGGCGGTGCACTGGCTGGCTGATTATCGCCACTTGCCTTTCGGCGAGATCGAGCCGTACCTCTACACGCATCCGGAGCGGGCGGCGGTCCGCCACGCCTTTCGCGTGGCCAGCGGCCTCGACTCGATGGTGCTCGGTGAACCGCAGATCCTCGGGCAGATGAAGGAAGCGGTGCGCATCGCCCGCGAAGCCGGTTCCCTCGGAACGACGCTGAACAAGCTCTTCCAGCAGTCCTTCTCAGTCGCCAAGGACGTGCGCTCGACCACGGCGATCGGTGCGAACATCGTCTCGATGGCGGCGGCGTCGGTGCATCTGGCCGAACGCATCTTCGGCAACATCGCCGAACAGCGCATCCTGTTCATCGGCGCCGGCGAGATGATCGGCCTGTGCGCCACGCACTTCGCCGCGCAGCGGCCGAAGCAGATCGTCATTGCCAACCGCACGGTCGACAGGGGGCGCGAAATGGCCGCGAAATTCGGCGCCACGGCGATTCGCCTCGAAGACGTGGCCGGACGCCTCGCCGACTTCGACATCGTCGTTTCCTGCACCGCCAGCCAGCTGCCGATTCTCGGGCTGGGGCTGGTCGAACGGGCGATCCGGGCGCGCCGTCACCGGCCGATCTTCATGGTCGACCTGGCCGTGCCGCGCGACGTGGAAGTCGAGGTCGGCCTGCTCGACGATGTGTTCCTCTATACCGTCGATGACCTGGCGCAGATCGTCGAGTCGGGGCTCGAATCGCGGCAGTCGGCAGTCGTCGATGCCGAGGCGATCGTCGACGGGCGCGTCGAGGATTTCCTGCATTGGCTGCAGACCCGGGAAAGCGTGCCGCTGATCCGCTCGCTGCGCGACAACGCCGAGCGGATGCGCCGGCACGAGATGGAGCACGCCCTGAAGCTGCTCGCCCGGGGCGACGACCCGGCCGCCGTGCTGGAACAGTTGTCGCACCGCCTGACCAACAAGTTCCTGCACGCCCCGACGCAGGCGCTGAGCCAGTCGGAGAGCCCGCACGGCGAAATGCCGGCACTGGTGACCCGGCTGTTCAACCTGCACCGCGAACCCCATTGAGCGATTATGAAACAGAGCATTCGTGACAAACTGGAGAGCCTCGTCGGCCGTCTCGACGAACTCGACCGCATCCTGGCCAGCGGTGACGCGACGCGCGACATGGACCAGTTCCGCAAGATGACCCGCGAACATGCCGAACTCGGCCCGGTCGTCGCGTTGTACAAGGACTGGCAGCAGACTGAAGCCGACCTCGCCTCTGCGCAGGAGATGATGGCCGATCCGGAAATGAAGGAACTGGCCGAAGAGGAAATGAAATCGGCGAAGGCGCGCCTGCCGGAAATCGAACTGGAACTGCAGAAGCTGCTGCTGCCGAAGGACGCCAACGACGAGCGCAATATTTTCCTGGAAATCCGCGCCGGCACGGGGGGCGACGAATCCGCGCTGTTTGCCGGCAACCTGTTCCGCATGTACACCCGTTACGCCGAGCGCCGGCGCTGGCAGGTCGAGGTGGTTTCGGCCAACGAATCCGAACTCGGTGGCTACAAGGAAGTCATCGCCCGCATCGCCGGCTCCGGGGTTTACTCGAAGCTCAAGTTCGAATCCGGCGGTCATCGCGTGCAGCGCGTGCCGGAGACCGAATCGCAGGGGCGAGTGCATACCTCGGCGTGCACCGTCGCGGTGATGCCCGAAGCAGACGAGCTGGAAGACGTGCAGATCAACCCGGCGGATATCCGCATCGATACCTTCCGTGCCTCCGGTGCCGGTGGCCAGCACATCAACAAGACCGACTCGGCGGTGCGCATCACCCACATACCGACCGGCATCGTCGTCGAATGTCAGGACGGGCGCTCGCAGCACCAGAACAAGGCGCAGGCGATGGCCGTGCTCGTCGCGCGCATCCGCGATGCGCAGGAACGCGAGCAGCACGCCAAGATCGCCTCGACGCGCAAGAGCCTGATCGGCAGCGGCGACCGCTCCGAGCGCATCCGCACCTACAACTTCCCGCAGGGGCGGGTGACCGATCACCGCATCAACCTGACGCTGTACAAGATCGACGCGATCATGGACGGCGATCTCGAGGAGGTGGTCAACGCGCTGACCACCGAGCATCAGGCCGAACAGCTGGCGGCACTGGCCGACGGGGAATGACCGCGGCGGCGGGGGCAAGCCTTGGCGAGGCGTGGCGGCTGGCATCGCAGCGTATCGATCGGCTCGACGCGCGCTTGTTGCTCGAACATGTCTGCGGCTGTCGCCATGTCGATCTGATTGCCCATCCCGAGCGCCCGCTGAGCGGGGCGCAGGCCGCCGCGTTCGAGGCGCTGGTTGCTCGTCGTGCCAACGGCGAACCGCTGGCCTATCTGGTCGGCTGTGCCTGGTTCGGCGAACTCGAGTTCCGGGTCACGCCGGCGGTGCTGATCCCGCGGCCGGACACCGAGGTGCTCGTCGACGTGGCCGTCGAGCGGGCAGGGGCGTTTGCGGCGCCGCGCATCGTCGATCTGGGTACCGGTTCGGGCATTGTCGCCATTTCACTGGCGAGGCGTTGCCCGCAGGCTCTGGTCACTGCCACCGATGTTTCATCAGCGGCACTCGCCGTGGCGCGTGCCAACGCGGAGCGGCATGGCGTGTCGGTGCGTTTCGTCGAAGGCGACTGGTTCGCGCCGTTCGGCGACGAGTGCTTTGATCTCGTTGTTTCGAATCCGCCGTACGTTGTCGAAGGTGATCCGCATCTGCTACTGAACGGCCTGCCTTTCGAGCCGCGTGGGGCGTTGACCGACGGCGTTGCCGGCGGCAACGGGCTGGCCTGCCTCCGGCGCATTGTCGCGGGGGCACCGGCGCATTTGCGGGCCGGCGGCTGGCTGTTGATGGAACACGGCTACGATCAGGCGGTCGAAGTGCGCGGATTGCTTGTTGCGGCGGGCTTCGTCGATGTTGCTTCGTGGCGTGACGATGCTGGCATCGAGCGGGTCAGCGGCGGGCGCTGGACAGGCGCCTGATGTGTCGTTTATTTCTAGAAAGAGGTTTCGAATGGATGTTCAGAAAGTCATCAAGGAGCAGGTAACGAACAACCCGGTGGTGCTCTACATGAAGGGGACACCGCGTGCGCCGATGTGCGGTTTTTCGGCGACGGCGGTGCAGATCCTGCAGGCGTGCAATTTGCCGTTGTTCTTCAGCGTCAACGTGCTCGAAGAGCCGGAGATCCGCGAGGGCGTTAAGATCTTCTCCGACTGGCCGACGATCCCGCAGTTGTACATCCGCGGCGAATTCATCGGCGGCTGCGACATCATGCGCGAGATGTACCAGAGCGGCGAATTGAAGCAACTGCTCGAAGGCATCGCCGCGCCCGATTGATGGCGAGGGCGGCAGGCCCCGCTTGTGGTCAGTTCTACTCCTGCCAGAATTCCTTGCCTGCCGCGGCCAGTTCCTCGTCGATGAAGCTGCTCATCAGCTTGACCCGGGCGAAGTCGCGCGTGTCGGCGTGGGTGATCAGCCAGTACGCGCGCATCAGCCGGATGTCGTCGGGGAGGATTCGCACCAGCGCCGGCTCGCGCCGCGCCATGTACAGCGGCAGCACGCCGATGCCGGCCCCGCCGGTGATGGCACTCATCTGGCTGATGACGTTCGAGATGTGCAGCGGTGGCGCGATATTGCCGGATACCTGCGGCAGGTAATTGAGTTCCTGCGTCCACATCAGGTCTTCGACGTAGCCGACCCAGCGATGCTTTTCCAGATCGCCACGTGTGCGGATTGGCGGGTGGCTTTCACAGTAAGCCTGCGACGCGTAGAGCGCCAGTTCGTAATCGACCAGCTTGCGCGCGTAGACGCGGCCGTCTGGCGGAGGGGCCATGCCCACGGCCAGGTCGGCCTCGCGTTTGGAGAGGCTGAAGTTGCGCGGATTGGCCACCAGTTCGATTTCCAGTCCGGGATAAGCATCACTGATGTGGGCGATGCGCGGCGCCAGAAAGTAGGTGCCGAAGCCCTCCGGCGTGCCGATCCGGACCTTACCGGTAAGTCCCGCCGATTCGTCTTCGAGGCGCGAGCGCATGCGCAGGGTCAGCGCCTCGACGGCCACCGCGTCGTCGGCCAGCCGGCTGCCTTCCGGGGTGAGGACGAAGCCTTCCTTGCGACGCTCGAACAACGGGACGCCCATCGCGCCCTCCAGCGCGGCGATACGCCGGCTCAGCGTCGAGTGATCGACGCCCATCTGCTGCGCGGCGACGGTCAGCCGTCCGGCGCGGGCGAGGGCGAGGAAGGCCTGCAGGTCGTTCCAGTCAAATTTACTCATGGGTTTTTTTGCACAAGCAATTTGTCCTTTTTCGCATTCCCTTGCGCCAACCCCGTTGTTAGGATGACTCCCACATTGAGACAGACGGCGCCCGGCAGAGGTGGCCGATGTCGATAACAAACAGGGGCCCCGGGAGGGTCCGGTTTGCGAAAAGGAAACGGCGATGGTCCCACACTCGATCGGTCATGACAATTCCGCGATGGTTCTTTCCTCACTTCGGATGCCCTTTGTCGTTCTCGTGACCTGAGCGCCGGCAGGGCATGCCAGAGCGCTGCCCAAGCCTCTCCCCGCATTTTGTTTTGTTCTGAAGCAGAACGCCATTCGTGGCGTTCCATGGGGAGCGTTTTGCCTTTTTTCAGCAACAGCAGTTTCGCAGGTTTCGTTCGTTCCGCATCTTTTCTCTAACAGGAGTCTTTCATGTCGCTGATTCAACAACTCAAGGCACGGGGTGCCGCAGGAAAACCGATTCGTGTCGCCGTCATCGGAGCCGGCAAATTCGGTTCGATGTATCTGTCGCAGGCACCGCGCACGCCGGGCATCCACCTCATCTGCGTCGCCGATCTTTCGCCGACCCGGGCACGGGCGTCGCTGGCACGTGTCGGTTGGGAAGCCTCGCGCTATGAAGCGAAATCGCTGCAGGAAGCCGCCCGTGACGGCACGACGTTCATTACCGACGATGCCGACGCGATGATCGCCAGCGATTTCGTCGATATCGTCATCGACTCGACCGGCAGCCCGGCCGCCGGTATCCACCACGCGCTGCTCTGTTCGGCCAACCGCAAGCACATCATCATGGTCAACGTCGAAGCGGACGTGCTCGCCGGCCCGTTGCTCGCCCGCAAGGCGGCGGAAGCCGGGGTGATCTACTCGATGGCCTCCGGCGACCAGCCGGCGCTGATCGCCGAACTGGTCGACTGGGCTCGGACGATCGGCATGGAAGTGATCTGCGCCGGCAAGGGCACCAAGTACCTGCCGATCTATCACCAATCGACGCCGGAAACTGTGTGGGGACATTACGGATTCTCCGAGGAGCAGGTCGCCGGCGGCGATTTCAATCCCCAGATGTTCAACTCCTTCCTCGACGGTACCAAGTCGGCGCTGGAAATGGCCGCGGTCGCCAATGGCTGCGATCTGACCGCGCCGAGCGACGGCCTCAAGTTCCCGCCGTGCGGCGTCGATGACCTGCCACACATCCTGCGCCCGGTCGCCGACGGCGGCACGCTGCCGCAAAAGGGCATGGTCGAGGTGGTGTCGTCGATCGAACGCGACGGTCGCCCGGTCTATCGCGACCTGCGCTGGGGCGTTTATGCGGTGTTCGAGGCGCCGTCGAACTACGTCCGCGACTGCTTCGCGCAGTACGGCCTGAAGACGGACAGCACCGGCCGCTACGCCGCGATGTACAAGCCCTATCACCTGATCGGCCTGGAACTGGGCATCTCCGTGGCGACCATCGCCCTGCGCGGCGAGGCGACCGGCGCGACCGGCGACTGGCGCGGCGACGTGGCAGCGACGGCCAAGCGGGCGCTCAAGGCCGGGGAGAAACTGGACGGCGAGGGCGGGTTTACGGTGTACGGCAAGCTGATGCAGACGGCCGACTCGCTCCGCCTCGGTGCCTTGCCGATCGGCCTGGCGCACAACATGGTGCTGAAGAACGACGTTCCGGCCGGTAAGCCGGTGTGCTGGAGCGACGTCGATTATGACGCCACCAAGCAGGCGGTCGCCGTTCGTCGCGAGATGGAAGCGATGTTCCGCAAGGAGCTCGGCCTGTAGGAAACCATAACGATCCAGCCCCCGGGCAGGGCGATCCTGTCCGGAGGGAGGGGCTGCGCGCAGTTGTCTTGTTTTCTGTGTTGCACACCCGCGTCACTGGAGGGGGCGCGGCGATTCAGAAGGTTGGTTCACGTTCCATTTAATTCTTTCAGAAAAGGAAACGGTATGAATGCATCTTTCAAGCAGGTGTTGCGTTGCATGGTTCTTCCCGCGTTCGTGCTTGGCGCTTTGGCCGGGCCAGCCGCTGCGGAGATTCGGGACAGGACGTTCAAGTTCTCGCATGTGCAGCCGAAGGACAGCCACTTCGAAGCGGGGGTGCAGCGGTTCGCGGAACTGCTTGCGGAAAAGAGCAACAAAAAGCTGAAGATCAAGAGCTACCCCGCCGGCACGTTGGGGGGCGACATGCAGACGATTTCCGCCTTGCAAGGCGGGACGATCGACATGACCACCCTGCCGCCAGGACTGCTGGTCGGCCTGAGCAAGGAATTTGCGGTGCTCGACATGCCGTTCCTGTTCAACAACTTCGAGGAGGCCGATACTCTGCTGGACGGCCCGATCGGCACCCGTCTGATGGAAAAATCGCCGCCGGGACTGGTCGGCCTGGTGTATTGGGACCACGGCTTCCGCAACCTGTCGAACAGCAAGCGGCCGGTGGCGAAGGTCGAGGATTTCGAGGGGCTGAAAATCCGCGTTTCGCAGTCGCCGATGATCATCGAGTCGATCAAGGGGCTGGGCGCCAACGCCCTGCCGATGGCGTTCACCGAGTTGTATACCGCCCTGGAAACCAAGGCGGTCGACGGCCAGGAAAATCCGACGGCGGTGTTCGAGGTGAACAAGTTCAACGAGGTGCAGAAATATCTCTCGATCACCCGTCACCAATACAACCCGCTGATCGTTCTGGTCAGCAAGAAGGTGTGGGATCAACTGAACCCCGAGGAACAGAAGGTGGTGATGGAGGCGGCCAAGGAAACGCGTCAGTATCAGCGCAAGGTGTCGCGCGATATGGAAGCCAAGTCGCTCGAGTCGCTGAAGAAGAAGGGGACGCTGATCAATGACGTTACGCCGGAGGACTTCGCCAAGATGCGCGAGAAGTCCGTTCCCGTTGCTGAGAAGCTGGCCAAGGAATTCGTTGGCGAAGCGATCAGCAAGGAAGTGTATGACGAGCTTGCCCGCATTCGTGCCGGAAAAATCAATGTAGCCAAGCAGTAACCCGCAGTCTGTCTTTCATGTGAGTGCAGCCCTTGTGCCTCCAGCAATGGAGGCACCTTTTTTGCGGAACTGCCGGTCTTTCCCTTAGTATCGAGGGCTTGTCAAAAAAAACAGAGAGAGGGTCGAATCTTGATCAAGAAGCTGAATGAGTGACTGTTTACGGTTTTGAAGGTGTTTGCCGCCTTCTGTCTGGTGGCGATGATCATCATGGTGTTCGGCAACGTGGTGTTGCGCTACGCCTTCAACAGCGGCATCACCGTCTCGGAAGAGCTGTCCTCGTGGGGCCTGACGTGGATGACCTACACGGCGGGCCTGATCGCCCTGCGCGAGCACGGCCATCTGGGCTTCGATGCCGTGCTCACCAAGTTCCCGCCGCTCGTCCAGCGTGTCCTGCTGACCATCGCCCACGTCCTGATGATCTGGATGATGTGGCTCTTCCTCGACGGCAGCTGGCAACAGACCATCATCAACCTCGGCAACATGGCACCGGCCTCCGGCAT
>NZ_JCANUT010000077.1:0-14412 GCF_059569095.1 Propionivibrio pelophilus DSM 12018
CGTCAAGAACCCGGATGATCCTGAAACGTATAAAAAGGCCGTCAGCCGCATCCGCGAACTCGGCAAGCACGCTCAGGAACTGGGTATCGAAGTCTCCCTGGAAATGTACGAAGATACCTACATCGGCACCGCCGACGGCGCCGTGAAGTTCGTCAACGACGTCGACGTGCCGGCGGTCGGCATCAACGCCGACATCGGCAACCTCGTCCGCCTGCACCGGCCGGTCGAGCACTGGGCGTCGATGATCGACAAGCTCGTGCCCTACGCCAAGTACTGGCACGTCAAGAACTACATGCGCATCGAGGATCCGGCGCAAAACCTGATCTGTTCCTATCCGACCTCGCTCGCGCTGGGCATCATCAACTATCGCGTCGCGATCCAGAAGGCCCTCGCCCATGGCTACAAGAGCGCCTTCCTGTGCGAACACTACGGTGGCGACAGCCTCACCGTCTGTGCGATGAACCGCGACTATCTCCGCACTATCCTGCCACGGTAGAGGAAGAGCCTCTGAGAGAAAACCCAAAGTATTCAAACTTGCGAATACGAATACTTTATTCGGTTCTAATCGTTTTTTAGGAAAATTTCTAATGGCTACTGTTGCCGCCATCTATACGACTCAATCAATAATTGAGCCAATCAAAGCGTTGTTTCAAGAATTAATGCCAAGTCATCGCCTAGTCAACGTTCTTGACGACGGGATAATACCCGATGTTGTTAAATCGGGAAATATCGCCACATCAGATGTCAGGCGGCGCTTTTTTGATTACTGTCGAACAGGCGAAGAGTTAGGCGCTCAAGTAATTTTGAGTACATGTTCCTCGATGGGCGACCTTGTTGAACAAGTACAACCGTTCATAAATGTCCCCATCCTCAGAATCGATGAGCCGATGGCTTTTCAAGCAGTTGAGCTGGGTACGCACATCGCGGTGCTTGCAACAGCAGAAACGACACTCGCCCCAACAAATCGTCTTCTTCACTCCGCAGCAAAGAAGAAAGATAAGTCAATTGTAATTATAGAAAGCTTGGCGAAAGGCGCTCTTGCCGCCCTATCGAAGGGTAATACCGAAGAATACGAAAAAATATTATTAGCCACTGCGAAAAGCGTTGCCAAAGATGCAGATGTAATTATGCTGGCACAAGGCTCGATGGCACGAGTTCAAGATGAAATTGCCTTGGCTACAGGAAAGCCAGTCTTATCAAGCATCCTCAGTGGATTGCTTTCACTACGGAATTCGTTGGAAAACACTGTTTGAGTGCCATCGCTAATGGCTAAAATTTTACTTGGCAGTTACCTAATACGCTACTTGGATGGTGGCCAGAGTAAAAAATAGAAATTCGATAACTGACTATTTTTTCATCGTAATAACTGTCAGAATTCTGGAGAAATTGAATGAATAAACTATCTATTGCAATCGCGGGCGAGAATGCTTTGCCTTCCGCGTTCGTTGTTTTTCGTGGATTTGAAAAATCCATTCCGCGCGCAGCTGAACTTGGATATCAAGGTGTAGAACTTGCGCTGAAAAGCGTTTCCGAAATCAACTCGGACAAGATTGATGCGCTTCTTAGTAGCAACGGACTAGAGATTTCGTGTATTTCTACCGGCCAAGTATATGCTGATACGGGATTTATGTTTACGGACTCGGACCAAAGTCGGAGGAAGGTCTTAAAGAAAACATTTGAAGAATTTATTGATTTGGCTTCGCATTACGGTCGAATGGTAAATATCGGGAGAGTTCGAGGGAATCTAGTAGCGAATGACAACGGTGACTCAGAAAAGAACTTCATCGAATTAGCATATGAATTAGGTCAATACGCAGGAAAAAGAGATGTAACTCTTGTCGTAGAGCCAGTAAATAGGTATGAGCTAAATTTTGTTAACAGCGTAGAACAAGGAGCTTTGTTGATAAAGAAAATTGGACTATCGAACATAAAGCTCATGCCCGATGTTTTCCATATGAATATTGAAGATGTAACGATTGGAGGAGAACTTGAAAAAAATATAGAAGACATCGCGTATATTCACTTCGCTGACTCCAATCGCTATGCTCCAGGTTGGGGACATACGGATTTTGAAAGCATTCTTCGAAGCTTAAAAAGAGCATCCTATCAAGGCTGGTGCTCCGTAGAGATATTTCCAGTTCCAGATGCAGATGCTGCCGCTAGGCAAGCAGCGCTGTATTTGCTGCCGCTCATCAAGAAACATTTGAACGGGTGAGATGGAGATGATTCTGTCGTCTATAGCTTTACGGCGGCTTGAGGTTCTTACGTCGTATTGATTCTAAGAATTTAATCCGCCGCGCGAGCGGCGGATTTCTTAACTGTCGACGTCGGGTTCCTGTTCTTCTTTACTCTTCTCCACAACGTACTACGGCCTATACCTAATATTTCGCTGGCTTCCTTCAAAGAACCGTTTGTTTTTTTGTAAATAAATTCAATGTAGGTCTCTTCCAAATCCTCCAGTGTTTGCTCCCGAAAAAAAGCGGGTTGTGCTTCACCGTCAGCTTCCCAAGCCTCTTCGTTAAGTGTTTCAACGAAATCATTGACCTTTATATATTTATCTTCGCTTAATACTACTGCTCGTTCAATCATTCCTTGTAATTCGCGAACATTTCCCATAAAGGTATAGTTTTTTAAATATTTAATTGCATCATCCGTGATCGACATGTCGGTGTTCCTGTATCGCTTACCGAATTGTTTCACGAAATATTTACTCAGAAGTTCAATGTCGTTTTTTCTGTTGTTCAGCGACGGGATAAATAAGTTAAGTGTTGCGATCCGATAGTAGAGGTCACGTCGGAACTGTTTTTTCCTTACAAGGCTGAGCAAATCCCGGTTAGACGCGCAAATAATACGAACGTCTACCGGAATGAGTTTGCTGTCGCCTAAGCGCATTACTTGTTTTTCTTGCAGTACTCGTAACAAACGTCCCTGAAGTAGAAGCGGTAGCTCACTAATCTCGTCCAAGAAGATAGTTCCGCGATGCGCCATTTCGAACACTCCAGGCTTCCCTTTTTTGTTTGCACCTGAAAAAGACCCTTCTACATAGCCAAATAACTCACTTTCAATTAATGCCTCAGGTAGTGCCGCGCAATTAATCGCGACAAATGGTGACTTCTTTCGTGCGCTATCGTTGTGAATTCCTTGAGCGAAAAGCTCTTTTCCAACGCCTGAGGGGCCGTATATAAGAACGGATATATCGTAATTAGAAAATTTTTTTGCTTTACTTATACATTCTCTAATCTCATTACTTTTATGCACGATATCAGAGAATGTGTATTGTGCAATAAATCCTTTTTCGGCCAGTCGAATTCTAATTTTTTGTTCAATATTTTGAACCTCAGTAATATCTTGATAGGTAGCTACAGCTCCTTTTATTTCCCCATCGACAATTACTGGAACTTGGTTAGTCGCAATAATTGCCTTATTTGCTAAGGTTTGAACGTCCCCTATTTCCGCTCTCTCTGAGTCTAGAATACTTAGCAACTTGGTTTGCGGAATAACATCGGAGACACAACTCCCCAAAGCATCCAATTTATTTATGCCTGTCAATTTTTCAGCGGCATTATTAAAAACAGTAATATCACCACTGGAGTTGACCGCAACAATTCCATCGTGCACAGAATCAATAATAGTGGAAAACTGCTGCGCCATCTCTTTTTCGTGCATTGATGCACATAAAATTTCTTGTGCCTGTTGCAGCGCATTTTGCATTGCTTGTTGTCCAGATCTAACAAATACAAACCGACAATTATTTCTTGTCTCTATAACTCGCCCAACATTACCATCCCCGATGAATACACGGATACCTTTTGCGATTTGATGATCAACCTCAGGGACGATTTCATTCCGACTCTTAATCTCAAAACAGCTTGCATTAAACCCCATTATTCCTGCAATTATCCTCGCCCCGGCGATAACATTTGCATATCCGATGACGGCAACCTTATTGTCGCTGACGGCGTGCTTAACTTCATAAAAACTTTCAATAAGGTCATATGCAGTGACTTTTACTTCGACCACCGGAATCTCAAAGGTTGCTTTAATACGTTCGTAAATCCCCCCTCGGGAAATGAGTATTTTCGCACCACCGTCGATGGCCATTTGCGCCAGGTTATCTACATTTATTAGATCTCCCTCAACTACATCAATGTTTTTCCATTTCTTGTTTTCTACTAGCTCTCT
Organism: Propionivibrio pelophilus DSM 12018; assembly: GCF_059569095.1. Classification (NCBI taxonomy): domain Bacteria; kingdom Pseudomonadati; phylum Pseudomonadota; class Betaproteobacteria; order Rhodocyclales; family Rhodocyclaceae; genus Propionivibrio; species Propionivibrio pelophilus. The sequence continues at coordinate 4,183 of NZ_JCANUT010000077.1, forward strand.
GGTTATTTCAACCATTGAATTGAATGGAGCAATAACAACGATTTCTTTCATTTACTTCTCCGATCCATAAGTTTTCTCAATTATTCGGGAGAGTTTAAATTTCTCAAGTTTTATTTCTGCTGTTTTTTTTATCGGCCGTGGCGAACGGTGGTACGGAAAAATTGAGGTTGGGCCTATCGAGCAACTGCCGGTCTTGCGGAATACACGGAGGGCGATGGCTTCAAAACTAGAAATATTGGGGTGAGGCCTGCCGAGTCGCGACCGTGCTTATAGACCTGCCTCTAAAATTTTATATGTTACGAAGCTCCAGCACCATTAGGCTAAGATGTTATGGTATTGACAGTCTTTGTTATCCAAGCGGAACTAAGCATTCTTCTGTTCTAGAGTTCGGCTAACGGGGAGGCTATAGTGAATTGACCGCACGGTGTTCATGGTTTCCCGTGAGTGTCGGGGTTGTGGGAGGATCTCTTCCTGAGCTACGATTTTCGCGGCAAGCGCTATCGTGGTTAATTCTGGTCAGTTTATGATCGTGCAGGTAAGACGAGAGGTAATAGCTACGAGAGATGGTAGCTGTGTGAAGAAGGGAAAACGAAGATCGATGAAAGTCACCCGCTAGATCACGCGAATCTGGTTTGCTGCAAACACTGTAGTTTCTTGATCGCCCGGTGATAGGCCGGGCGATTTCCTTGTTTTCAGCCTTTGCGCTTCAACACTTTCTCGGCGTGGGCCGCGATGTTCGCCGCCGACAGGCCGTACTTGGCCAGCAGCTTCTCGTAGTCGCCAGACTCGGTGAAGGTATCATTGACGCCGACGACTTCCATCGGCACCGGGCAGCCCTGGCTCAGGACTTCGGCCACGGCGCTGCCGAGACCGCCGTAGACGTTGTGCTCCTCGGCGGTGACGATCGCGCCGGTTTCCTTGGCGCAGGCGATCAGCAGATCGCGGTCGATCGGCTTGATCGTGTGGATGTTCACCACCCGCGCCTTGATCCCCTTCGCCGCCAGCAGTTCGGCGGCTTCCAGGGCCTTGATCAGCATGTAGCCAGTGGCGACGAGGGTCAGGTCGTTGCCCTCGCGCAGCGTCACGCCCTTGCCGATCTCGAATTTGTAGGTGGCCTTGTCGAGCACTACGGGCACTTCGGCGCGGCTCAGGCGCAGGTAGACCGGGCCCTTGAATTCGGCCGCCGCGCGGGTCGCCAGTTCGGCTTCCACCGGGTCGGAGACTGAAATGACGGTCATGTTCGGCAGCGCGCGCATGAAGGCGATGTCGGCGATCGCGTGGTGGCTGGCGCCATCATAGGAATCGGACAGTCCGGCGTAGGTGCCGGCCAGCTTGACGTTGAGGCCGGTGTAGGCGATCAGGCTGCGCACCGGGTCGGCGGCGCGCAATACCATGAACGCGGCGAATGTGTTGGCGAAAGGAATCTTCCCCGCCGTGGCCAGGCCGGCAGCCATCGCCACCATGTTCGCCTCGGCGACGCCGACGTTGAAGTAGCGCTTGGGGAATTCCTTGCCGAAAACGATGCTCTTGCTCGAACTGCCGACGTCGGCGTCCAGCGCGACGATGTCCGGATTCTCGCGGCCCAGTTGCGCGAGCGTGTCGCCATAGACGTCACGAATGGCTTTCTTTACCGCGCTCATACATTCACCCCCAGTTCCTTCATTGCGTTTACATATTCATCCTTGCTGATTGGCTTGCCGTGCCAGGCGCTCTTGCCTTCCATGAAGGAGACGCCCTTGCCCTTGACCGTCTTGGCGACGATCACCGTTGGCTGGCCCTTGACCGTGGCGGCCAGATCGATGGCGTCGGAAACCGCCTCGACGCAGTGGCCGTCGATCGAAATCACGTTCCAGCCGAAAGCCTGCCACTTGGCGGCGATGTCGCCCATGGGCATGATTTCCTCGACGGTGCCGTCGAGCTGCACGCCGTTGTTGTCGATGATGACCAGCAGGTTGTCGGCGCCGAACTTGGCGGCGGACATCGCGGCTTCCCAGACGATGCCTTCCTGCAGTTCGCCGTCACCCATCAGCACGTAGGTGCGGAAGTCCTTGTTGTCGAGCCGGGCGGCCATCGCCATGCCGAGGCCGGCGGGCAGGCCAAGGCCGAGCGGACCGGTCGACAGTTCGACGCCGCAGGTTTTCTTGGCGCAGGGGTGGCCCTGCAGGTGGCTGTTCAGCTGGCGCAGGGTGGCGAGGTCGTCCTGCGGGAAGAAGCCGCGCTCGGACAGGATCTGGTAGAGCATCGGCGCGGCATGGCCCTTGCCGAGGATGAAGCGGTCGCGGTTCGGGTTCTTCGGATTCTTCGGATCGACACGCAGCTTCTCGAAATACAGCGTCGTCATGATTTCGGTCGAGGACAGCGAGCCGCCGGGGTGGCCGGTCTGGATGCTGTACAGGAGCTTGATCAGATCCTGCCGGAGCCGTAGGCACAGCCCTTCGAGGTAGTCCTTTCTTGCCTTGCTCAAACTCATTTGCTTCTCCTTGTCAGTCAAGATGCGGGTGCGAGAACACCCGCTCGCGCCTGTCGCCAGGGCGATGATTCGAAATGCGGGGTGATACGGAAAGCGGTGTCAGCTAATGTCGATAACGACCTTCATCACGCTCTCGGGGTTGTTGTCGATGTACGGATAGACCTCTTCGAGCTGGCGGATGCCGAAGTGGTCGCTGATCAGCGGGGCGGTGTTGATCGCCTTGCTGGTCATCAAGTCGATGGCTCGCTGGAAGTCTTCGCGCAGGTACATCATGATCCCGAGCATGTCGACCTCGCGGCGCTGGAACAGCGGCAGCTCGACCTCGACCGGTTCCTTGTAGTTGGCGACGATCACAAACTTCGACTCAATCTTTGCGCCGGACCTCGACCTTGGCCAGCCTCTCGTAGTACTTGATCAGGGCGCCGTGGTCGTTCTCGCCGCAGCCGTCGATCTTCAGCGCCTGCATGATTTCCATTACGCCGGCTGTCAGCGGCAGCGGTACGCCGACGTCGTGCGCCGTCTCCATGGCGTTGTTCAGGTCCTTGATGTGCAGGTTGATGCGGAAGCCCGGGTCGAACTTGCGGTCGATGATCAGCGGCGCCTTGGCGTTCATCACCGTGCTGCCGGCGAGGCCGCCCTTGATCGCGTTGAACACCAGTTCCGGATCGACGCCGGCCTTGGTCGCCAGGGTCATCGCTTCGGAGAGCGCGGCGATGTTCAGGGCGACGATCACTTGGTTGGCCAGCTTGGTGACATTGCCGGCGCCGATATCGCCGACGCGTACTGCCGAGGCGCCGACGCATTTGAGGATCGGCAGCGCTTCCTCGAAGGATTCGGCGTCGCCACCGACCATGATCGACAGGGTGGCGTCGATGGCCTTCGGCTCACCGCCGCTGACCGGCGCGTCGAGCATGCGGATGCCTTTTTCGGCCAGTGCCTTGGCGACTTCCTGTGCAGCGAGTGGAGAGATCGAACTCATGTCGACGACTAGTGCACCGGTGCGGGCGCCTTCGATGACCCCGTTCGCGCCGAGGGCGACCGTTTTCACCTGCGGCGAGTTGGGCAGCATGGTGATGATGATGTCGGTGACGGCGGCGACATCCTTCGGCGTGGCCGCGGACTTGGCGCCGAGGGCGACGACTTCGGCGACCGCGGCGGCGTTGATGTCGCAGACGGTCAGGTCGTAACCGGCCTTGATGAGGTTCTTGCTCATCGGCTTGCCCATGATGCCGAGTCCGATGAATCCGATTTTCTTGCTCATGTTCTGCTCCTTTTCCGTGGTTTCCGTTACAGGGAATAGCCGTATTCGCTGACCCAGCCCAGCGAGCCAGCGCTGTCCGGCGTAGGTACGTATTCAAGGCCGATGTAGCGGTCGTAGCCTGCGGCCATGAAGTCGTTTAGCAGCCAGCGATAGTTGATCTCACCTGTACCCGGCTGGTGGCGCCCCGGGTTGTCGGCGATCTGGATGTGGCTGATGCGAGACAAATTGGCGCGCAGGATTCCAGCCAACTCGCCTTCCATGCGTTGTGCATGGTAAACATCGTATTGAAGATAGATGTTGGGATGATCAACAACATTAATTAAATCTAATACTTCTTTTGTGGTGGTTAGCAAGAAATTGGGCATGTCATATGAATTCAAATGCTCAATCTCAAGTCGTACTCCTATCTTAGAAAACACCTCTGCGGCAAATCTAAGATTTTTTATCATGCATTGAAACTGAAGTTGCTCCGGGACATCAATAAGCTTTCTCCCGACGAGACAATTTATTTGGGGGACATTAAGTGCTTTGGCGTAATCAGCTGCTTTGTAAACATCTAGTCGAAACTCTTCTTGACGATCAGGGTTATTCGCAATGCCTCGTTCTCCTGCGGAGATATCACCGGCAGGCATATTGAATAGAATGAGATTCAAGTCATTATTGACTAATTCACGTTGCAACTCAGCAATTGAATAATCGTAAGGAAACATGAATTCAACCGCTTTAAAACCGCTTTCTGCTGCCGCTGAAAAGCGTTCCAGAAAAGGCAACTCCTGAAACATCATCGAGAGATTTGCAGAAAATTTGGGGTTGACTTCGATGGGGGGCATTTAATTTCTCCGTTGGTAACGAACTGCACAAAAAGCTTGGCTCTGGTTGTTAGAAAAATCTGACTTATTCACAGATGGGTAGATCGGAGTAATCGACGGTTTGAGAATCGATGGTTGACTGACAATGCATGCAAGCAATTGTTTTAATGAATACGCCGACAAGAAGACTGTGGCACCAAGCGGGGCAGGTGCCAGAGATAGGGCGGTTCTACCCGATGAGCTTTGGCCCTTAAAGACTGTTGAGTGTCGTAGAGCGCATGCTGCTCAAGTCCTTCGCTACACATCATTTCGGCCAAGGCGAGAAAGGTGCTGAATACACGGCCTACGAAACCTAGGCCATCCGAGTCCTTGTTCACATCCATCTGTCCTACTAATTCGCGCAGACTACCGCCACCACGCTCAAATTCTGCAGTTTGTTTGAAGAGCATTTTCCGACCGAACGCATCTTCACTGTCACGGAGATATTTTTGACGAACAACAGGTTTGTCATCTATGAATGCTTTTGAGTCGATTCGGCATTCAGCAGCGAACCTTCCTCTGTCGGGAGTCGGATGGGAGAGCGTCATCCTAGGATGCCTCAAGCCAAGCATAACAATCGGTAGTACTTTGGCATGTCGAAGGACGCTATAAGCGGTTGGTATAAAGCACCGCACCACTGAGGAATCTTTACCCCGTTTGGTTCCAGTATCGAATTGCTTTCTTTCGCTCGTGCCATCTTCAGCCAACTGCTTAATTGTTCGGTGCCTCTTAGGTGGTCCATTATTGAAATACCAGTCACATTCTTAATGAGTCAGCTAATAGCAAAATATGGACCATGTTATGTAATATGTGGCATATAAAGGAATAAATCGATTTTCAATGAAAAATATAAATGCCAGTATTTGTTTCATAGTGAGACTCTGCATTCATAAATGAAACGATTGAGATGAGTTTTGATACTCGTCTTGATAGATACTTGGCTTTGCAAAAACGACTATTCGAGTACATGCATCCCTTCGACTCTGTTCAAACGCACCACGCGATGGAGTGTGGCCTGTGTAATATGCCTATGGCAGGTATTTTTTAAGGTGCTGTGATGACAGGGCAATGGAATTGCGGGCTGCCACATCGGGTTACTAGTTATCTGCCGTATTCGTTGCGGTCAGGTAGCGCTCGATGCGGTGGTCGATTCCTTCCAGCTGCTTCTCAAGTTTGCCTCGGATAAACTTCTGGTCGTGGGCGTTGACCGTCTTCAACTTGCAACCGTAGATCGCAGCGACTGTGTTGAAGAATAAAACCAAGTTGACGGCGCAGCAGGATGAACTGGCAACAAACACTACGAATGCTTTGCCGGTTTTCGCGTGGGAAGTCCGAAATTATCTTGAAATGCGGAACAAGATGGCTCTTTAGCCACATCAGTCCCACTTTGCGTTGCGCTTCGCGCTGCATACAGCGGGGGGATGGAATGCGACTGAGATAGCCGTAGAGATAAGTCTTGAGGAGAGCTACATGTTGCTAGGACGGGAGCCCGGTTGCTGTTGCGAATACGCGGAATCCAAAATCGCTCAGATCCAGAGCGTCAACAAAAGACTCAACTCGGCTGACGGTGCTGTCTTCAGTGACCTAGTTATCAAGCGACTCGGGCTGCAACGTGATCTGACGCCGATCTTTGCCATCGATAAAATGCTTCATCGTGCACCTCCCATGCGTGCTTAGAACGTAGCCAAATGGGCGCGAAATTCGATTACGTTTTCACACCTCTTCGCCGACGACTTTGCCGTGAGTTGTCGCATGAATGACTGCTATACATCAGCTAATGGCCGTAGATCCCGTGACAGACTGTACGACCGGTGTGGGTCGGGTGTGTGAGTTCGCCGAATCGGAAAGCCGATCTTCAACGTGAATTCCACTCGAACGGCGGTTGACCGACGCATTGCCGCCCGAGTCAGGCCGGAGGCCCAAGGTCCGCAGTGGCCGACGACCGAGCCTCGGCCTCACCATTCGTTGGGAAGTGAAGTGTCGCCATCAAAGCCCGCGAAGGGCAGTCAGCGGCCGTAGTCCCGAACGTTGTACTCGAAGCGAGTATGGTTTTCTCTTTCGCTGCAGCGTCGTCGGCTCTGCTTCCAGCCCTAACAATGATGTTTGTGGCGAAGCGCTGGCAGCCATCGACGCTATCAGTTTGCACAGAAATCTTTCAAGCACTACGTTATTTGGCGGTGGGGTTTTCTGTCCGCGCCATCACGGACCAAGCGCAGCGCTCCGCGTATATCTCCGTGAGATCCTCCTTGGACATCGTTTTCAGCTCCTCGATGTCGGGATTGTCCGCCATGAATTCGAGCAGGCGACCCCTCGGGGTGTCCCGATAGCTGTCCATGATGAAGTCGAACAGGTCAAGCGGCGTCTCTGCCTTCCGGGTCGCTTTCATCTCCACGCCGAAGAAGGTATCAGGATGCCGCCTGTAGGCGGCCAATTCCTCGGGCGTCAGCGGAACGGTCCCGATCACGGCCTCTCCGTTGTCCAGGTAGTGGGCGACATACGCCTTGGATTCCAGCTCGTTGACTGTTGCCGAGGTTAGCTTGCCGGGCCTCTCCACGCCCTTGGAATCGGGGACGAGATAAGTCTCCCCGATGATTAGCCGCTGGGTTTGGCCGGCGAAGGCCAGCTCGGGCGGCGTGCCGTCGAAGGTTGTCGGAATTTCCGAATGGACTCGCAGGGACTTTAGCAGCTGATGCATGTCCGCGTGCTCCTTACGAGATTGATGAGCCGCCCTAAGGCTCGGGTAGGCGGTGTCGAGCTTGAACCCCGGAATTTGGAAGCCCTCGGCCAGAATCGCCGTCTGAACATGCTTGTCCTCGAGAGCGAGGTCATGTGGCCGATTGGTGACGAACAGATAGGCCGGCGGAAGCGGCTTGCCGTTCGGATGTCGGCCCTCGAAGCTCCGCAGGTCGGCCAAGGCTTTCGAGAATCTCTCGGGCATCACGCCGTCGCTGGCAACTTTGACGTCGAGGTAGCCGATGCCGATGAAGATGATGCGAGGATGCTTGGCTGACTTCTTCAACGCTCTTTGCAACAGCCGGCCTAGACGAAAGCGTTCGTTCTCGTCGGTCACCTTCTTCTGCTTGGCCTCCACTGAATACTTCTTGCCGGATTTCCTGCAAGTCGCAGTGAATTCGACGTGGGTCGAGCCGCGGTCGTCTTCGTTCTCGAATTCGAGGTCGAATCCGGCGCGAATCAACGAGCCGGCGACGAAAATCTCATAGCGGGCTCCGAGGAACATTTCCGGATCCTTAAGCCGGCGCAACAGCTTCTGTTGCAGCTCCGCGTTGTGCTCCAACGAATAAAGGTCGTAGGCCAGCCGGAAATAAGCGTCGGTCGCTCCCGTAATCGGAGCGCTGGCCACCTTGCCCGGCTCCTTAATGGTTTCCTTTTGCAGACGGCAAACGTGGTCATACCAGACCAAAATCGGATGGCGTTGTTCGAGTGGCTTTGCCAGCTCGGCGTTTCCCCATTCCGGCGTCAGCGTTGAGCGGATGTAATCCCCGAGGAAGTCAGGGACTGTCTTCCACTTGTCCGACCACATCAGCCGTTTGCCGATGGCCACGAAACGGGTGCCGTTAAGTTCAGTGGTAATGATGGCACGGCCGAAGCCCTGCTGTTGCTCCCTTTGCTTCTCCTGCGCTTTTGCGCGTTCCAAAAGAAGGCGGCCGGTTTCCTCCAATTCCTTCGGAGCCCGCCGCAGTGGGGGAGCATTGGAGGGTGCCCCGTGGCATCGCTTGAATTTCTTTCCGCTGCCGCAAGGACAGGGATCGTTTCTACCGATCTTCTTTTTGCCGGGCTTCACGTTCAAGTGAACCGAGCTAAAGGGAATACGGCTCTATCGGCTTGAAGACGCCGGTCTTCGACATCTCACGGCGCAATTCGAACCTGGAGAACGCCTCGACGGGATCCAGACAGGCGAGGTTGCCGAAGTCGATGGAGCGCCATTTGCTCCGCGGGATTATGGCCGAGTAGAGATATGCGTCCCCGACCTTGCCTGTCGCCTTGTCCGACCTCTGCGAATACGCGGACAGGACGACGGTCTCGACCGCCGGAGAAACCGCGAACGCTTCCCCGGCGATCCGAAAGCCGACGGCGTGGACGTGCCGCATGTAAAGCTTCTGGACCTGCGTCGGACCTATCTCCTTGACCGACAGCTTGAAGCCCCGCTGGGGAACGGCCGCGGTCTTGTCGGGCATGTCCTCGATTTCCGGAAGATCAACGTCGACGGCCAGCGTCCCCGGAGTTGGCATTTCAAACGCGACGAGCGTCTCCTGCGGCCAGGCGATGTCCTGCAGGACCGTCTCGAACCACTCATCCATGGCCTTGGCGTCCCCGGCGTTCAGCCGGTCCAGGAATTCCCTTTCCCTCTTCTGGCCCTCGTCGTGCTCACGCTTGCGTTGCTCCCAGGCCAGAACTTCCGCCTCGTGCTTCTCGCGGGCGTTTCTGTTCTCCTCCTTCACCTTGGTGACGCACGACTTGAAGAATTTGCAGAAGAAGCCCGGGACCTTGTCGGCCGGAGCGCAGGGCCTGGGTTCGACGTACGCCTTGGGCTCGAAGACATGCGCGACGGGAGGCGAGGCGTATTCGTGGATTATGCCGAGTGCCTCGATCTGGCCGTTGATCTCGTCGCACTTGCCCTGGATGAGTGCCTTGATTTTGTCGCCCTGCTGTTTCTTGGCCGCCTCAATCAAATGCTCGGGGATGGAGTTGCCGTTCGCGTCCTTGAAAGTCAGCGCGCCGTCGTCGGCGATGGACACGGTGATTTCGACCTGCGTCGTTCCCGACTTTGCGGCCCGCGGAGCGAGATCGGTGCCGCCTGAAAGCCTCTGCCGCGCATACAGCCCGGTTCCCGGGATGCCGGAGTTGAGATAGGTCCCTCGGCGACCAATGCCGACGGACGCTCCTCGGGGACCCAGCGACCAGCTCACACCGCTGCCGCTGAGGTTCATCCGGAGGCCCGGGGCCAGCTTGATTGATCTACGGAAACGAAGAGCCATGGCTATGCCGGCCGCAAGGAGATGATGCGAGCAATTTTGTCACAGTGTCGCTCTCGACGGACGACGTTTTTTTGTCGCCAGCCTTGAGAAGTGTTGTATGAGCGGCCGCAGAAGAGTGGCCGGAAATCATTGATGCAAGCGTGCCTGCTACGACGTTTGACCGGTATATTGCAGACGTACTTCCGGTGGTACGCCAGCGGCAGCAATGGCCGAAAAGTTCTAATTCAATCCGCACATTCTACGGCAGTTCCACTTTAAAACCTGTCGCCGGCAAGTCGAGACGACGAATGTCTCGTCAGGGTCGGGGGTTTTGAGTTCGCTGGAATCGCCTTATGCTGCATGCCAATGAGATCTTTCAGGGCCATTGGTCACAACCACCGGGTCACCCGGTGATCCGGAAACTACACGCAACTTACGCATTCTGCAGATTGATGTCGCACCGGTTGATCCGGATGCCTGGTTTTTGTTACCCCTATGCAACCTGGGCACAGAGGGTTGTCGTCGATTATGCGAAGAATCTACTAGCTTCAGAATTCTCTGGGCACAAACATGGCACTATTAACCCGGCCCTTAAATAAGATGTTTGTTGTATGATTTCCGCATGGAAAAGGTTGATGCGCGTAAGCTGGGTTATGAGGGGCGAGATACGCTGCG